>PEWI01000240.1:0-473 GCA_002779555.1 Candidatus Bathyarchaeota archaeon CG07_land_8_20_14_0_80_47_9
GCGTGTGGAGGAGGGCAAGAGGAACTTTGGAAGAGTCTCGGTTTTCACGGGCCGAGAGGCTAGGCTTAATTTTGTCGTCCTCCAACTCCTCTCCCTCAAAGGCCCGCAGTTCAAAGTGGACGGGAAGCTAAAATGAAGGAGAAAAAGCGAGCTTTGAATGTCGAGCTGACGTTGGAGGGGGAGGTTAAAGAACGATTCCGCGCGATTAAGAGGGCTAAGGGCTTAACCGACGACGAGGTTCTGAGGCTCATCATCAACGAGTACTTCGAGAAGAAGCCCGTGGGAGGTCGCAAGGAAGCCATTCTTTAGACATGGGTAACTGACATCATTCTTGTGGTATTTTCCATCCTTTCGTGCGCAGTATTTTCTGCACTTCTGGAAGTTCTAAAGCGAATTTTACGTGTTGGCATTTTGATGATTCGCAGTACTCGCACCAAACCTTGTCTGGTTTGAAGTAGACATCTATTATGCGG
>PEWI01000240.1:492-1459 GCA_002779555.1 Candidatus Bathyarchaeota archaeon CG07_land_8_20_14_0_80_47_9
CGAGGGTTCTGTCGAGGATGCGTACGCCTTGCTCGTCAAGGTTGAAGTGTTCAAGGGATGGGCCCATCATCTCTGGGGTGAATATGCCGAGTTTTTCGCATTTCTCTCTTATAGCAACGGTTACAAAGTCAGCGAGGCTCTTATAACCCATTTCCGGATGTGTCTTGACGTAGTTTTCTATGACGCCCACAAGCTCTTTTGTTAGGCTTATTCCACGGTACTTATCAATGGGCATATACCACACCTTTGCTTTACCTATCCATGAGACACGTCTTAATAAATTTTTGCATTTAACTTTTGCAGTTTTAAATTCGACAAGACGACAACCCTTAAATCTCAACCATGCTCATACCACGCATGTAGAGTTTAAGTGGGGTATGATATGCCAAAAGGAAACTACAGAAGCGTCTCCATCAACGACGCGGTTGTCGGCCGCGTGAAAAAGTTGATCGAAACGCTCGGAACCTACCACAGCGTCGCAGAATTTGTCAGTGAGGCCATCCGTTTGAGGGTTGAGACCCTCGAGAAGCAACATGAAGTTAAGGAGGAGACTTAAAGTGGAAGCATGTTCCGCGCGCGCTAGACGAACTCTTCTTCAAATAAGGACCCCGAGGCCAAAAAACATTGAACAAAACCGTCCCTCAGCATGAGGAAGCCACGTGGATGAGCATTAAGGCATGCGTTGTGTGCGGTGCACCTGCTGCCGGCATAACCGGCTACATCTTCTTTGCAAGCGGTCACACTAGGACAGGAGCCCCATTCTGTAAAGAACATCTGGACAACCATTCGGAGTATGCGAATCCAGTTTTTGAGAACAGGGAGGCTCTAGACGTCTTCCAGAAGAAGCACCCAAAGCTCTACTTGAAGCGAGTCAAAGGCAAGAAAATCCTGTTTTTGCAGACGAGTCAATCGGGAACAGCGAGCCCGCGCTGAGCGAGCTGGTGGCGAGGGAATGGCTGGACTTACA
>PEWI01000240.1:1520-3456 GCA_002779555.1 Candidatus Bathyarchaeota archaeon CG07_land_8_20_14_0_80_47_9
CGGGGCGTACGAGCCGCTCCGCCGGCGCCAGCCCCCCATGCCCACAATGCGGATCGCAGAAGCTCTTCAAGGATGGCTTAAGATACCTGTGGGATGGAAACGCAGTTCAGCGCTGGTTATGCAGAAACTGCGGATACCGCTTCTCCCATTCTGATCTATTGTTGCTAAACAACAAAAAAGCGCTTGGCTTCCAACAAATCCGAAGCCTCAGGCCAGACCTCAACGCGTCTGACATGTCTCAACATGTCTCAATAATTGATACGCAGTCATTAAAAGGCGAAGTGGATATACTCTATAATCGCCGAGTACGCGACTCAGCCAAAGAGGCGAAAAACTTGGCCGCAGCAGAAATCAAGACTGTTGCGGGGGAGTCTCCAACACAACAAGACGCTAAAGGAAAAATCTTAGAGTACGCATGGCATCTAAAGAAAAGAGGACAAGCTGAAAGCACGATAAGAAACAGAACAAAAGCGCTTAACCGCCTGATCAAAAAAGGCGCTGACCTAGCGGATCCTGACAGTGTCGAAACCATCTTAGCTACGGAACCTTTGACAGCGGCGACCAAAACCATGTATGTAGAATCATACCGCAGCTTCACCGGAGCCTTCAATATTAAATGGATACCTGTGAAAGTGAGGTATGAACCGAAGCAACCCTTCATTCCGTTGGAATCTGAGATAGACCAATTGATCGCCGCCTGCGGCAAGAGAACCGCTACATTCCTTCAGGTGCTGAAGGACACAGGCGCAAGAGCCGGAGAAGCATGCAGACTCAAGTGGACAGACATAAACGCGGAAAACTGCACGATAAGCATTAACAACCCCGAAAAAGGCTCACGCTCCAGAACCGTGAAAGTCTCAGCAAAAACCATAGCTATGCTAAACGCTCTGCCAAAAAAGTATGGTGAACACATCTTTAATCCATGTCAGTGCTCTCTACAGAACTCATTTCACGGAACACGGAATAAACTTGCTGTGACCCTTCAAAATCCAAGATTCCGCCAAATCCACTTTCATACTATGCGCCACTTTAAAGCCACAATGGAATATAAACGCACAAGAGACATTCTACACGTTCAGCGGTTGCTAGGGCACCGGTCACTGCAAAACACGGAAATCTACACGCACTTAATAGAGTTTGAAAGCGATGAATATGGTTCAGCAGCCGCCGAGACAGTGGAAGAAGCTAAGAAACTGATAGAGTCAGGGTTTGAATACGTGTGCGACATGCAAGACGTCAAGCTATTCAGAAAACGGAAATGAGAGCCGTGGAAAAAGTACTGTTTTCGTGGAAAAAGCGTAGTTATCAAATTAAAATATAACCTCGCCCTAGAAGGTTTAGACAATCCACGTGGAAACTGGAGCAAATGTTATTGATTGCCGAAAACCCGTTCGCCGTCTTCCGCTCAGAATGCGAAAAAAGCCTACGAAAAGCGCTGAAGAAACAATTCCCAAAAACCGAAATCGCAAGCGTAGCTCTTGAAAAACCACCGAACCCAGACTTCGGCCAGCTAGCATCTTCGTTGTGCTTTGAACTTTCCAAACAAGTCGGCCAGAAACCTCTTGCCATCGCGGAGAAACTAGCCAGCGCCGTAAGTAAGCCAAAGTCTTCTTTAATAGAGCGGGTTGCTTCTGCAGGAGGAGGGTACATTAACTTCCATGTCGACTTCGACAAGTTTTCAACCCTGACAGTCGAGTCAACAAGAAAACTCGACACCGAATACGGTTTTGTCAAGGCTGAAGGCCCACTGAAGATAATCGTGGAGCATACAAGCGCAAACCCGCTTCACCCGATACACATAGGCCAGGCCAGAAACCCCATGCTCGGCGACACCATAGCCAGACTGCTCAAGTCAAGAGGACACACGGTTCTTCGCCACTATTACATTGATGACGTAGGCCGTCAATCGTCCGTGGTCGCTTACGGATACGAAAAA
>PEWI01000168.1 GCA_002779555.1 Candidatus Bathyarchaeota archaeon CG07_land_8_20_14_0_80_47_9
AGTGATTAACATCATTTCATGAATAACATAAGGCAAGATATAAGTACACGGTTTTTCCATAAAACTGACCACTTGAGAGGGAAAGGAATTTGGAAGCAGCAAAGAAATTGGAAGAAGTCGCGTTCAACATTCTGAAACAGGCTGTCATTTACTTGCCTGACGACGTCAGGGAAGCGTTGAAAAAGGCTTACGCTGAGGAAACAAGCGCCACGGGCAAAACACAGCTTAAGGCAATCCTGGACAACATTGAACTTGCCGAAAAATACCAAGCTCCAGTCTGCCAAGACACGGGCACAATAATATTCTACATCAAAGCCGGAGCAAAAGCCAAAAACCTCGACAAGGTCGAAGAAGCAATAACGAGCGCAACGCGCAGAGCCACAAAAGAAGTTCCGCTCAGACCGAACGCCGTGGATCCGTTCACTGGAAAGAACAGCGGAGACAACACTGGAAAATACATACCATACACAAACTGGGAAATCGTGCCCGGCGAAACCTTGGAAATGACAGTGATGACGAAGGGTGGAGGCTCGGAAAACGTCTGCGTAGGCGGAATGATCGTCCCAGGAGAGGGAATAAAGGGACTGAAGAAATTCGTCATCGACGCCGTGGTAAAAGCCGGCGCACAACCATGCCCACCGAACATTCTGGGCATTGCAATGGGAGGCGGAGCAGACATATCAATGAAACTTGCAAAGAAAGCATTACTGAAACCTTTGACGGAGCATAACCCAGACCCTGAAATCGCGAAACTAGAAAGGGAAATATTTGAGGCGGCAAACATGACAGGAATCGGTCCCATGGGACTTGGCGGAAAAACAACTGTTCTCGGCGTTCACATAGACTACGCCTACAGGCATCCAGCATCATTTCCCGCGGCAGTGGCTTTCAACTGCTGGGCAGCGAGAAGAGCCACAGCGCGAATCAACGCCGACGGAACAGTTGATTACCTAACGCATAAACTGAAATGGTGAGGTGAAGAATGATGGCAATATACAAACTCAAAACCCCCATCTCAGAGGAAGACGTTCGCAAGCTCAAGGTCAACGACGTGCTTTATGTGTCTGGAACGATAGTGACCGCGAGAGACCAAGCTCACAGAAGAGCTCTGGAATTCTTCAAAGAAGCAAAACCTCTGCCAGTAAACCTTGAAGGCCTAGCCGTTTTTCACTGCGGCCCAGTGGTAAGCAAGGAACGAGACAAGTGGATCGCCGTAGCTGCTGGCCCGACGACAAGCACGAGGATGGACATTTTCGAAGATGAATTCATCAAGGACTTCAAGGTTCGCGTGGTCATCGGTAAAGGCGGAATGGGCAAGAAGACAACGGATGCCATGGCCAAGTACGGCGCTGTTTACGGAGCCTTCACGGGTGGAGCCGCAATATTGGCTGCGAAGGCAATCAAGAGCGTCAAGAGCGTTGAGTGGCTGGATTTGGGAACGCCTGAGGCCATGTGGATTTTCGAGGTTGAAGAGTTCGGCCCATTGGCAATCGCAATTGACTCGCATGGAAACAATATTTTCATGGACGTAGCCAAGAGCGTCGAGGAGAACAAGCAGAAGATCTATCAGAAACTTGGCATAACGCCATAGTTTCAACCACTTTTTTCTGATTTGTTTTTGCATTTCATTTTTTTGATAACTAGTTTCGATTCGGTTTAGTATGTCAGAAGATTTAATATGACTTAGCCTCTTTTAGCAGCGTGGGACCTTAAGTATGTTCAAGAACTTTAGAGACAAGATAGCCCTTTCGGGAATCACGGTGCTGATGATAGGCATAGTCTTGTTGATATTCACTTTCGTGAGTGCCTACGGATTTCTCACGGCGGGCTTAGCGATAATTGCTTCTGAAGACTTGGTGCGAACTTTCGGCGAGGCACTGGCTCCACTGATTGCAACTTGCATACGCATAATGTACCTTGGAGTGATGGGTTGGATAGGTTCACTCATCACCATAAGAGGAGTAACCATAATCGCCCACACGCCCCAACCTGTACCAGTCATGCAGCAGAAAGAGCCCATGCCCGAGCCGAAACCACAACCGCAGCCACAACAGCCACAGCCACAGAAGCCAAAAGCTGAGAAGCCAAAGGCAGAGAAGCCTAAGGAAGAGAAACCGAAAGAAGAGAAGCCGAAGGAAGTACCCATGCCACCTGAACCAGAAATCATGGTGATAACCCCAGAACCAGTCACACAGAAGCAACCGCAAACACCGCAAAAACAACAGCCACAGAACAATTCATCGCCTCCACCATCCAACAACCAAGACTGATTGCAAACTGTCGGAAAAGGGTGCGTCCATGAGAATACCGATTCGAATGATAGGCATAGCCACGACATTTTTCTGGATCTTCCTAATCGCCTTCGCCGTTACGGCAGTGTATTCTCTTAAGGACGTGCAGTTCGATTTCGGCGAACCACAAACGGGAACCACCGCGGACAACAGACTCTTCTTTTCCATGCCGATAAAAATTTTCAACAGAGGCTTCTACGACATCGGCTACTTCAACGTAACCTCCCAGATCACAAGTGGAGATGGCGCAATTGTCGCGAGCGGAACAACCTTTGTGCCTGTCATAAGGAAAGGCGAGGAGATAACCACGTCTCACATGGTTACTGTGAGCATTGGTGATTTGTTGCAAAGTAACAGGAATTATTTGTTTAACAACACGGAGCTGAGAATCTGCGAGTCAGTGGGCATGAGGGTGGCGGAGATGATTCCTGTTCAAGCCTCAACCAACTTTTCTGTGCCTTGGGGTGCTCCGCTCTACGGTTTTGCGTTGGGAGCGCCTGAATACTCAACGTACAATGTCACTCATCTCAGAGTTGTTGTTCCAGTAAGTTTCGAGAACCACTCATTCTTCGACTTAGCGGGCACCGTTCAGCTGCGCATGTTCAACAGCACAGGAGTGTATGCAGGCTTTGGGCAGACATCAGTAGGGGCTCGTCAAGGTTCCTCTTACGATGGTCTTGTTGAGTTTTACGTTGGAGCATCAGGACTTACTCGAAGCGGGAGTTTCGAAGTTTCTTTCCTCTCTTCTGTTTTCAACTACGGACCTTGGGTGATTCCTTATGGCTAACACGAACACCGGTTTCAAGAAGAATCTCCGAGGCATCGTGTTCAGAGCCTTGAAGGCGGCAATCAAGGGAATCCTCTTTTACATTATCTACTTTGTCCTCTCGCAGTTGCTTGCCCCAGTTTCAACGTTGGTTCCTAGTCTTCAGCAGATGATCGAAACTTTCTTCATAGCATACATAGTACTAATGATTGTCGGAGACCTCACTTCAGGCACCATCTATCAACACTTCTTCAACGCCGCTAAAGCACTGTTCGTGATTGGATACTTGCTCTTCTCCTTGAGGGGAGGAGTATTCGGCGCATCCTTCGAAAACGTAAGCTTAATGGTGGACTTGCGTCTGTTTCTAGGCAGCGCCGTGCTTCTGAGCTTATTGGGACTTGCGAAACCGGTGCTACAAGCTATAAACTACATGAC
>PEWI01000038.1 GCA_002779555.1 Candidatus Bathyarchaeota archaeon CG07_land_8_20_14_0_80_47_9
AACGGTTTCTGAGTACCGACCGCTGAGTTTAAAAAGTCCTAAATACACGTGGCTATGAAGTAGAACATAAGTATATGCTTGAACAGTGGTCACTTTGCTTTTGAAACATCACCGCATGCAGCTTCCAAGAGAAGTGATAGTTGGAAACGGAACCATAGAACGCGTCGCGGAAATCCTGCATAGATTGGGATTTTCCGAATCCGCGCTCATCATCGCAGGCTCAAAAACCTACTCAATCGCAGGAAAAACCGTAAAGGAACTCCTTGAAGAAGAGGGAATGGAAGTCAACACTTTTCTTGTAGAAGCCGCCACGGTCAAAGATGTTGAGGCAGTTGAAGAGAGAATAGAGGCACTAAAACCACAGATCGTTTTCGGTGTTGGCGGCGGCACAAAAATAGACGTCGCTAAGTGCGGCTCAGCCCGGCAGGAAGTCCCCTTTGTGAGCGTACCGACAACAGCCTCCCACGACGGGATTGCAAGTCCCCTGTCGTCGGTCAAGGGCTTTGAAAAACCATATTCAGTCATGGCTCAAGCACCTTTGGCTATCATAGCAGACACAAACATCATAATGCAGGCACCCTGGGACTTCGCTATAAGCGGATGCGGAGATGTAATCGCAAAGCTCACTGCCGTGAAAGACTGGAAACTGGCGCACGAAGAAAAGAACGAATACTACGGTGGGTACGCCGCAAGCCTGGCCTTGATGAGCGCCAAGCTCGTAACACAAAATGCTGAAATCATGAAACCTGACAATGAAGAGGGCCTACGAGTGCTCCTAGAAGCTCTGATAAGCTGCGGCGTATCCATGAGCATCGCGGGAAGCAGTCGCCCATGCAGCGGCTCAGAACACATGTTCAGCCACGCACTTGACATAGTCAGACCGAATCACGCCATGCACGGCCATCAATGTGGCGTCGGAGCAATATTGATGGCTTGTCTGCAGAGGGCGAATTGGCGAGGCATAAGAGACACGCTGAGGAAGCTGGGCGCGCCCACGAATGCACATGAACTTGGCGTAGAGAAGGATGAAATAGTGAAAGCGCTGATGATGGCTGCAACTATAAGACCAGACAGATACACCATATTGAGCAGGCATAGTCTCAGTATTGAAGCTTGCGAGAAGCTGGCAAAGACAACAGAAGTCATCTAGAAATTGCAGTCTCATGTCTCGGATTATAAGTAGAAATTGGAGCAAGGCCGACGGGGCTTATTGCGTTAAGGTTTCTTTTCGGTTTCTGCCTTGGGTTCGACCTTGAACGTTTCGGTGAACTTGACGCTGGTTGTCTGTGGGAAGAACTTTTGCACGTCCATCACTATGCCTCTTTTGGCAACTTGTATCCCTTCCAAGTAGAAAGCTTCTTCAGGCATTTCCACGCTGACAGTCTTTGGCTTAATTGTAAACTCGAACTTCGCCTGTTCTACAGCAGGTACTCTGCGGTGAATGATTGCTGCGACGCGTTCTTCAGCTGTTTCAAGTTTTTTCTGAATCGTAACTTCGTAGACGAGCGTCTTTCCCGCCAGTGGCGGATTGAAATCCAGAAGAACACGGCCTGCACCTATGGCTCGCACCGTAGCCATTTTCCCACCATATTCAATACGCAGTCCGATGCTCGGCGTTATTTCCTTGGCAAGCAACTGCCTCAAGGGAACACGCCTGACTTTCTCGGCGTCGCGGTCGCCGAAGGCCTTTGAGGGAGGTATCTCCGCCGAAGTGGGCTTCCCTATTTCCATCGTGGCTAGGCTTTCATCTAACGCCTTTAGAACCCATCCTTCACCTATCACTACAAGCTTTGGTTCGTAGATGTCGCCTTCCTTGTACAGGTGTTCTTTCTTGGCGACTTCCTCGTTTGTGGTGTCGAAGATTTCTCCTGTTTCCTTCACTTTTGCGACGTAATCTATTATTATGAAGTCTCCCTTTTGCAAGGCCATGGAGCAACATCCTCTAAATGTATTGGCAGAATAAGTTTTGAACTTCAATAAAAGCTTTCGCACCCAGAATCTTTCATTAGCCTTACAATCGCTGACGCCACTAGAAGCGAAACTGGATTGATGTTTCAGCTCACCTTTCCTTGACGAACAACAGCATCACAATTGACAGAAGGGTTAGGCCCAGCGAGAAGTAGAAAGGTGCAAATAGGCTCACGTTGACCCCCAGCACACCGGCTATGAAAGAAGAGGGCAGCGCCAAGATTCCAATCACCGTTTGAAACGCTCCCAAGCCGCTGGCTCTGTACTCGGCTGGAGCAAGTTCTGACACGAGGGTTTTCTGCACTGGCTCTAGGGCTCCTTTATGCAAACCGTACAGGACAAATGTCAGGATGATTGCAAGATAACTCTCCACAAACACAAAGCTTAGGCACACTAGGCCCCAGAAAAAGTAGGACAATATGAGAACCGATTTTCGGCCGATTTTGTCTGTAAGCCTTCCAAACGGCCAAGAGAAAATTGAAGCAACAGCGGTGAATATCAGGTACAGGACAGGCACGAGCTCTGTCTGAAATCCAAACTGCCTCGCGTATATCAGCAAGAAAGAATAGCTGAAAGAGCCCAAAGCGAACACAGCGCTCAAAAATAGAAGCAGTCTGAAGTTAGTATTCAAGTCTTTGAACGAAAGCCCTTTGTAGAGCCTATTACCCGATGGTCTTGCCTCCTTGATCAGGAAAAGAACAAGCAATGCCCCGACTACTGATGGAGCTGCGGCTATCAGGAACAGGTTGCTGTAGCCTAACAGCCCGAAAAACAGAATGCAGACTATGATGCCGCACACAGCTCCAAGATTGTCCATTGCTCGGAGCAGCCCGAAATTTCTGCCCCTGTTCTCATCCGTGGAAACGTCTGCGATGATGGCGTCTCTTGGTGCGCCTCGCATTTTTCCCGCCCTGTCTAGAATTCTGAAGGGGATTAGATGCTGCCATGCTGTGGACAATGCATAGCCAATTCTTGATGACGATCCGAAAAGGTAGCCTGTCCAGACGAAGACTTTCCTTTTCCTTGTCCTGTCCGAAACGTAGCCCGAAGCGGCTTGCGACAGCGAAACGATAGCGTCGCCTAAGCCGTCGATGAAACCTAGGATAGTCATGTCAGCTTGCAGGACGGTCGTCACGAACAGTGGCCAGATGGGATAGATCATGTCTGAACCAAAATCGT
The DNA here is from genome assembly GCA_002779555.1 of Candidatus Bathyarchaeota archaeon CG07_land_8_20_14_0_80_47_9. Lineage (GTDB taxonomy): Archaea > Thermoproteota > Bathyarchaeia > Bathyarchaeales > Bathycorpusculaceae > 20-14-0-80-47-9. The sequence goes on from PEWI01000038.1 coordinate 3,148, forward strand.
TCAGAAATGAAGCCAGTGCGAAAGTTCTGACGGTCTTTGCTTTTTCTCTTTCGCTCATAGCGATAGCGTTTCGGGAATGATTGATATAAAGATATGTGGACTGTTGCTGATGGGTATGAAAGAGTTTATAAAAAGCGCTGTTAGAACAAGTAAAAACAAAGGTGAAAGAAGGCTGAGGATTGGCAAGAATTCCTTGACTATTTGAATTCGTCAACCATCTTCGGCATGTACCAACTCTGCTTGACTGAACATCCTCAGACGATAAGCCACATAAATCAGGTCAAGCTCTGTGCCAATCTGGCAGATGGAACGATGGTCCCG
>PEWI01000007.1:0-1917 GCA_002779555.1 Candidatus Bathyarchaeota archaeon CG07_land_8_20_14_0_80_47_9
CGACAGCGACCTCAGCTGGGAGGATGCTCACAGAATAGCCTTAGACGTTGAAAGGGAAACAATGCACGAGTTTCCAAATGCACGAGTTTCTGTCCACACCGAGCCCTTCGGAGACAGTTGGCAGAGCATTTGGAAGCTTGTAAAGGACATAGCCGAAGGGACACCTGGCTCCAGAGGGGTTCACAACATTCACATTCAAAAGATCGGCGAAAAACCGTGCGTTGACCTTCACCTAGAGGTAAGCGCAAACATGACGGTGAAGCAGGCACATGATGTTGCTGACCAAGTTGAAAGAAGCATAAGGAAAGCCAACTCGGACATTTCAGAAGTCACCGTTCACATTGAATCTGCATCAGACCGCGTATCTCGGGAATTGGCCGGCGTCGAAACGGAGTTAGAATCGTACATTCAGCATATCGCTGAACGTTTCCCAGAAATCAAGGATGTCTGCGACATCAAGATTCGCAGGTTTGGCAACACTACGCATTTGGTTCTGCGATGTCATTTTGATCCGAATCTCTGCATTGAGAAGGCGCACGAAATCTCCAGCAGGCTTGAGAAAGAGATCAGAACTGCTTATCCGAACATTACCAGAATAGACATCCATGAAGAACCCGCTTAGCCAGCAGAGAACTTGATTCAAGACCATGCTAAAGAATCATGACAAAACACCTAAATATCCCTTGGCGATACTAGGAGCAATAAAATCTGTTGTAAACATTAAGAGGACCATGCTTGAGGCGGATTCAAGAATACGGCAAGGCAAAAGAATGGCAATGGACGCAAAGACTATTGGTCTATTCAGCCCACGGATGTCTATAAGACCCTTAAAACGAGTGAACTGGGCCTATCTGAACAGGAAGCTCAACGGCGCCTCAAAACCTATGGACCAAACGAGTTGCCCACGCATGCCTTCAGCATGGCTCAAGTGCTTCTCAGACAATTTAAGAACCCGATATTCGCCATCCTGATTGCGTGTGCTTTTGTAGCAGGCTTTTTCTCTGAACTCAAGCAGGCAATAATAATTCTGTCTATGATCGCCTTGAGCGTTGTCTTGGGATTCTACAATGAGTATAAGGCTGAAAAGATTGTTGAAAACCTGCGCCAGAACGTGTCAATCAAGGCAGTAGTGATAAGGGATGGCAAGTCTCTGCAAATTGACTCAAAACTGATGGTTCCAGGAGACTTGGTGTCAATCTATGTTGGAGACATTGCTCCAGCCGACATGAGAATAGTGAAAAGTAAGGATCTTCAGACAGACGAGGCGACATTCACAGGAGAATCGTTCCCAGTTGAAAAAGTCTCCGACAAGATTGACGTTGAGCAGCCAATGCCTCAGCAGTTGACAAATTACCTGTTTATGGGCACGGTCGTGGTTCACGGGAACGGTCAAGGCGTCGTCATCTCAACTGGAAGACAAACCGAACTTGGCTCCATATCCAGAAGTTTGGTTCGGTCTCACCCTGAGACAGAATTCCAGAAAGGGATCAGAAAATATGGAACTATGCTTATCACGTTGACTCTTGCTTTGACAGTCGGAATCTTCTCCTTGAACGCGGCAATCGGCCACCCGTTGATCGTTTCTCTGCTGTTCTCTCTTGCCGTTGCCGTTGGGCTTGTGCCAGAAATGATGCCAGCTATAGTTACAATCAGCTTGGCCCAAGGTGCAAGCAAGATGGCAAAGGTAAAGGTCATAGTGAAACGCTTGGTTTCGATCGAAGATTTCGGCAACATGGATGTACTGTGCACTGACAAAACTGGAACGCTTACCGAAGGAAAGATCGTTCTTAAGGACTACTTCTCGGTTGACGGCGAAAAGGAACCAAGGATCATGCCCTATTCGCTTCTGTGCAACAATGCTGTTGTAGAAGAGAAGATTGTGGGCAACCCCATGGACATCGCCGTATGGGAATATGC
>PEWI01000007.1:1947-3386 GCA_002779555.1 Candidatus Bathyarchaeota archaeon CG07_land_8_20_14_0_80_47_9
AGCCTATACTAAAATCGACGAGATTCCCTTTGACTACCAACGACGAATGATGTCAGTAGTAGTAAAAAAGGATGAAGAGTTCATTCTCATCAGTAAAGGTGCTCCAGAATCGATTTTTGCCAAGTGCAAATACGCTGAAACTGAGGGGCGAAAGGAACTGCTGAGTGCCGTTCTGGGCTCGATTAATGCAAAGGTTTCCGATCTTTCTCAACTGGGCTATCGCATCCTCGCAGTGGCCTACAAGGGCCTGAAGGACGAAAAATCCTATTCAGCTGAGGACGAGAAGGATCTGACGCTTCTCGGCTTTCTAATCTTCACTGATCCTCCCAAGAAAGACGCGCATCAAGCCGTCAACAGATTGAAGGAAATGGGGGTTGAGGTCAAGATACTCACTGGCGACAACGAGCTTGTGGCAAAGAAAATCTGTGCCGACCTCAAGGTCCCCGTTAAGAGGGTCGTTTGCGGTTCAGATCTCATGCAAATGAGCTGGACTGACATTAAGGCAGCAGTGGAAGAGACCACAATCTTCGCTCGGATCACACCTGAACAGAAACTTGACATCATCAAGGCTCTGAAGGCAAATGGGCATGTGGTTGGTTTCGGCGGAGACGGGGTGAATGATGCTCCCGCTCTGTACGAGGCGGATGTGGGGATATCCGTTGACACGGCGGTGGATGTTTCGAAGGAAGCAGCAGACATTGTCCTTCTCGAGAAAGACCTGCTTGTGCTGGCTGACGGAATAAATGAGGGACGAAAAATCTTCGGCAACACGATCAAGTACATCCTGATGGGAACAAGCTCCAACTTCGGAAACATGTTCAGCGCTGCTGCCGCATCAATCTTTCTTCCATTCCTTCCAATGCTGCCTATGCAGATACTTTTCATGAACCTGCTCTACGATGTGTCAAACATGACGTTGCCAACCGACAATGTCGACGAGGAATACATCAAGTGGCCAAAGCGCTGGGACATAGGTTTCGTGAGGAAATACACGCTGTTCTTCGGACCTTTCAGCTCACTCTACGACTTCCTCACCTATGGCATAATGCTCTTCATATTCGGTGCCTCTGCCAATCCTGCACTGTTCCAGACCGGTTGGTTCGTGGAGTCATTCTGGACCGAGGTCCTCGTCATATTTGTAATCAGGACCAGGCGGATTCCTTTCTTAACGAGTCGCCCAGGAAAATGGCTCATCTTGCTCACACTTTCCTGTGTAGCATTCGGCACCATACTCCCGTTCACTGCGCTAGGCGGTTTTCTGGGGTTCACGGCGCTTCCGCCTGAATACTGGGTTCTGCTGGTGCTCATGGTTGCTACGTACCTGTTCTTGGTTGACGCGGGGAAAGTGTTCTTTTACAGGATATGCAAGTTCTGATGGGAGTGAATGACTGTGCCAGATCTTGACCTGTTTGGTTGGTGGGCCGTAAGCATCAGCGGCG
>PEWI01000186.1 GCA_002779555.1 Candidatus Bathyarchaeota archaeon CG07_land_8_20_14_0_80_47_9
CGGATGCTCTGAATGTGACCTGATTTGCTGCGGTGCTGCAATGAAGCCGGTGAAAGAGGCTAAGCCAAAGGGCAAGAAATAGACTAGAACACCATGGTCTGCTAACGACCCACAACGGAAAAAGAAAAAGGATGCTTGAAACTAAGCGTTGCGTTGGCGCAGCTTTTGGTCGAACACGGTGCGTAGCAGCGAAATCGGTAGATATCCGTTGGCAGTTATGGTGTCGTGGAAGAGCTTCTCGTCGAATTTGCTGCCCATTTTCTGTTTCATTTCTTTCTTCAACTGCAGAATGAGGTGTTTTCCAAGCAAATAAGAAAGCGGATAGCCAGGCGTTTGGGTGTATCTTCTGACCTCGGCAACGGCACCTTCTCGCGACAGCGCAGCTTCTTTCATGAGCATTTTCACAGCCTCTTCAAAGCTCATCTCGCCTCTTGAAAGTTTCACGTCTACAATGATTCGAACAGCGCGCCAAATAGCGTCGTTGACCTGTATCAGTTTTGATTCTCTGTCTTTTATGAAGCCTTTTTCAGCCATCATCTGTTCACAATAGTGTGCCCAGCCTTCAACCGTCTCGGTGCCGTCTGCCAACAGGCGAACCACGCTTGCGCGGTTTGAGACTGCGCCCTGCAGGAAATGCCCTGGGTAGGCTTCATGAACCGCTGTGTTTTTCAACGAGTGGTAGTTCAGGTGTTTGCCCAAGTTCGCCATTTCCTTTGGTCGGGTTACGATGTATACACCTATTTGGGGCTTGTCATACTTGGCGGGCATCATCATAGCTGCGAAGGGAATCACAGGTGTAAGGAATAACGGTGTCTCCTTGACTACTAGCTTGTCTTCAGGATGAACGGTTGCCAAGTTGTTCTTTTCTATGAATCTTCGTGCTTCTCCCATGGCATCTTCAGTTGCCTTCAAAGCTTCTTCGAAGGTCTTTGGAGCGTTGCTTTCGATTTTCTTCATGATTTCTTCGTCTGGTTTTCCAAGGGCTATTTGCTGTGCAAGTCGCTTTCTTTCGGCTTTCAGATCTTCGAGATATTTTTCGCCGAGGTGCAGAATCTCGTCCGAAGTCATGCCTAGGTCCCGGAGTTTGATGAGTTTTTCGAATTTTTCCTTGCCTAAGGCCCATTTCTCTATAGTTCTGGGCAAGAGGCTGTTGAGCCATTCCATGTGTGTTTTGAGTGCTGGTTGGAGGTTTTCAACTGCTTTGCTGAGCCTTTCGTAGACATTGTCTGACACTTTGTCTTTGGCCACGTAAAGCACAAACTGGAATAGTCCTCCGATGTTTTGGGCTGATTCGATGGCGATTTCTGTCCAGAGTTTCACTGGTTTTGATTTTTCGAATCTGGAGTGGAATTCCTCTAGGTACTTTGGTGTTTTCTCGATTCGTGCTGCTATTGCGTCCATTCTTTTTTCGAGCGGTGCATAGTCGCGTGTGAGCATCATGAAGATTAATCCGCCTATTTCATCGAAGGCGTCCGGGTTTAGCTCGTGCATTCGCTGTTCGTAGAATAAGAATCTCGAGTTTTCATGAAATCTCTCTATTATGTTCCAGTCTAGCTTGTGGTCTTCGTTCAGTTCCTCACGTTTGACTGTTTCCTTCAAACGCTTGAGCCATTCTTCTTCGAGTCTGAGGTTTTCTGTGAATCTGTCCGTGGAGCCTTTTGGCATGAGGTAGTCGTACGGGTCGTGCAGTCCAAGAGAAGTGGCGTAATGCGGGTTGTTTTCAAGAAATTTCTTCATCATTTCATCGAGTAGCTCTTCGAACTTTTCGTCTTCATTCAATGGTTTTCACCTTTCTTTTTCAGAACATAAGGCGCGGTAGTATAATTAAGTCTTGACTAATGACGGGAAGTGAGCCCTTAGAAGCCGACGTGTCCTTGATTGTCTTTATGGAGGTACGGTTAGGTGTGTTCCTGTCATTAAGACGGATACTGTTGTTTGCTCCATGCTTCCTTGAGTTTGGAGACGAAATCCTCTTCGTCTTCGGCGATTCGCTTCTTGACTTCCTTCCAAGTGGCTGGACAGTCCTTGTACTTCACTCGCACGATGCCGTGAATTATCTTGTCAATTTCCTTTTTGTTTTCGCCTGTAACTTCTATTCCTGCTTTCGTGAAGACTTGTTGAAGGTGCTTGAAATAGCAAGTCACAATGGCCTGCTCCCAGAATAGAGGATGCAGGTTGAGTTTATAACTCTCACACCCGCCCATCTTCCTCTGCATTTCTCCAACACCTTCTCATCAGAGAGCAAGCTTGTCACATTAGACTATGAGCTTGAACATTACATTCTAGGAATGCCGCAGATGCTTTTTCTCGCTTTGGTTGTTGTAGCTATCTGTGTGGCGGCTTTGGCAGTGTTTATTCTGATGGGAAGACCACGATGAGGAAAGAATTTCTCAGCGTCTAACTTTGCTGGGTGCCGTGTAAATCATTTATACTGATATGAGACAAATACCAGTCCGAAGTGAGAGATATGCTTGTCACTAATAAGGACTTGCTGGTGCCTGCTAGGCGAAAAGGCTACGCTGTCGGCGCCTTCAACATAAATAATCTGGAAACCGTGTTGGCCGTTGCTGAGGCTGCGACAGAAGAAAAGTCTCCTGCCATAATCGCGGTTACGCCAAGTGCCATCAAATACGCGGGGTTGTCCTACCTTTCAAAAATCGTCAAAACAGCCGCCGAATCTTCCGCAGTCTCGATGTCGTTACATCTTGACCACGGTGAAGATTTCGAAACTGAATCCAAATGCGTGGCGGCGGGGTTCACGTCAGTCATGATTGACGGTTCGCATCTGAAGTTTGAAGAAAACATTGCCTTAACCAAAAAGGTTGTTGATTTGGCGCATCCGAAGGCTGTATCTGTCGAAGCTGAGCTCGGAAGGTTGGCTGGTATAGAAGAGAAGACAGTTGAAGAGAAAGAGGCAATTCTGACTGATCCCGACTCAGCTAAGGAGTTTGTCAGCCGCACTGGCGTGGATGCACTTGCTGTTGCCGTCGGCACATCTCACGGTGCGTACAAGTTCAAAGGTGAAGCCGAACTTGACTTTGAAAGGTTGAAAACCATCAGCGGAAAGATTGACCTACCTCTTGTTTTGCATGGAGCCTCAAGCGTTCCAGCGTGGATTATCGAAAAAGCCGCCAAGTATGGAGCCGAGCTCGGCGGAGCAAAAGGCATTCCAGAAGAACACATCATAAGAGCCATTTCACTGGGCATTGCAAAGATAAACATCGACACGGATTTACGGCTTGCGTTCACGGCAACCGTGCGTGAGGTGTTGGCAAACCAGCCTAAAGAATTCGATCCCAGGAAGATTTTGGGGCCGGCGAAGGAAGCTATGAAAGAGGTTGTGAAGGGCAAGATGCGCCTGTTCGGGAGCTCAGGAAAAGCGTAACGAAGGGACAGGGAACGAAGGTCGGCATTTTAAGCGGCGGAGGCGATGCGCCTGGAATCAACGCGGTTGCG
>PEWI01000158.1:0-9355 GCA_002779555.1 Candidatus Bathyarchaeota archaeon CG07_land_8_20_14_0_80_47_9
TAACCGATATTCCAGCCGGTTCCGCGTAAACCTTCAGCACTGCAGCTCTTTCGGGACTGATTATTTTGGGAATTAGGATTTCATGTCGTCCTTTCACCCTCGCTGCCATGCGGGCGGCTTCGCCCAAGGCTGACGCCCAATCGTACATGGAGCAGTTGGCGACATCCATGCCGGTTATTTCGCAAATCATGCTCTGATATTCAAAAAGAGCTTGAAGCATGCCTTGCGATGTCTCAGGCTGGTATGGCGTGTAAGAAGTAAGGAATTCGCTGCGTTGCACGATTTCCTTGACAACAGCTGGCACATAGTGTGGCCAGCAACCGGCGCCCAAGAACACAGGCATGTCATTGCATGTCTCACTTTTAGAAAGCAACGCCTCTACGTGTTTCTTGACTTCAAACTCGGACAGGCCCTTCTCGGGCACGTTCAGCTTTCTCTTCAAGCAGAACTTTTCTGGAATGTCCGAAAAAAGCTCCTCAATGTCCTTTATGCCTATTTCCTGCATCATTTCCTGCTTGATTTCCTGCAACGAGTTGGGAATGTATGGATGATTGCTCTTGTCCAACATGGTCACCGTTGAGAATTAACACTAAGTCTGCCATGGCTTCTTTAAGCTTTTTCAAATTGTAATGGAGTTCAGCTTGCAGTAAGAGCTTCTAGGACAGTCTTCAACAGCAGTTCTGCGTTACCTATGACCGATTCGTGTTCAAAGGCTTGTAGCCACCCTGTCTCCGCCAAAATGTCTGATACAACCATCGCTGAAGCTGCTTCAATCTTCCTGTACTTTGCAACGGCGAAAATGGCTGAAGTCTCCATGTCAACAGCTAGGACACCTGTGTCTCTGAACTTGCGGAATTTCCTAACCGTTTCTCGATAGACGCCGTCTGTCGACCAGACAGAACCGGCATAATGTTTGACTTGTCTCACATCCAGATGCTTAATCAACTTGTCTCTCAAAGAAGGCGAAGACTCAAGCCTGACTCGAGGCGGAAAATAGTGGCTAGAAGTCCCTTCGTCGCGGATTGCTTCATTCACCACGATGACGTTGCCGGGTTGAAGGAACGTTTGCAGGCCGCCAGCCAAGCCGACTTCAAAGACTTTCTTGGTGCCGCATGCGATGAGTTCTTCAAGTGTCATAACGGCTGCTGCTGCGCCGATCCAGAGCCGGCTTAGGCCGATTTCGGTTTTGTTGAATCGTCCGATGCAGAAAGGTTGGTGTTCTCCGTATGGCCACCAGTTGACTTGCTTGCCTTTGATAGTTTTCTTTCCATATTCGAACGTGTGTCTTTGATAAGTTATTACGAGGTTCTCTGGCGCTCTCACAGAGTCTATGGGGATTTTTCTGCTCTCAGCTACGTACTTGATGAAGTCGAACGGTTTGAGTATAGCCTTGTCTTCGCTCAATACTGTATTCCCTTTGTCATGACCATTTCTTTAGGAGACTTGACATCTTTGACCTCATTTACGAAGTCTGCTCTCTCCAAAAGCTCGTCAGGTGCGTATCTTCCTGTCAGAACAACGTCGGTGCTTTTCGGGAGCCTATTCAAAAAATCGACAACTTCTTTCACGCTCAAAAGGTTGCAGTACAAGGCCAGGTTGATCTCGTCTAAAACGAGCAAGTGGGGTTTCCTCTGCCTCACGATTCTCTCAGCGAATGCCAAGGCTCTATGCGCCAGTTGTGCGTCTTCTTCGTTCAGATTGCCTAGGCCGATCCAGCCCTTGCGACCGAACTGGTAAATCTCATAGTAGGGCTGAAGCATTTTGCGGATTTGGTATTCGCCTGTGTTCTTCCACCATTTGAGGAACTGGATTATCACGACTTTTCTCTTGTGGCCGACCGACCGCAACGCCAAGCCCAACGCGTTCGCAGTCTTTCCCGCTCCCGTGCCGGTGTAAAGATAAACGTGGCCCACGTTTTTCCGTCTCCTCTTCATCCATGATTCTCTTAGGAGCGGACTACTTTTAAGTCTTAAATACTATGTTGCATCTTGTCTCTGTTGGAGACCACACAATGGAGTATGACTACGACAAGCTGCTCAAGCGAGCTCGCTCGCAGATTCCTGAGGTTGCTGCGAAGCAGGAAAGGCTGGAGCTGCCTAGACTACGGTGTTCAACCATAGGCATGCGCACAATAGTCCACAACTTCCAGGAAACCGCTGACGCATTGAACCGTGATCCGCAGCATCTGCTGAAGTTCCTGACAGGGGAAATGGCGACAGCTGCAACCACGCAGGAGTCAAGGGTGATCTTTCAGGGAAAATTTCCAGCGGACACTTTGGGAAGGCTCTTGCAGAGGTATATGGAGAGCTTCGTAGTGTGCCCAGTTTGCAAGCGCCCTGACACGAAGATAGTGAAGGAAAAGCGACTTTCATTTCTTGTGTGCGAGGCATGCGGAGCCAGATCCTCAATCAAGCAGTTGTGAGAGCGTCAAGCAAATTGGAAGTGTACATGAACCTCAAGAAAGTCGGCAGAAACGTGCTTTTGGCTATCTGCGACGCTGAAATCCTCGGGAGAACGCTGTGCGAGGGAAAAATAGTGTTTCATGTAAAAGAGGACTTCTACAAGGGTGCAAGAGTGAACGTTGAAGAGGCTATATCAATGATTGAAAACTCGACCATAGTGAACATGGTCGGCAAGAACGTCGTGAAGAAAGCCATCCAGCGGGGGTATGTGCATCCAGAAGCCGTTTTGAACATTGAAGGCGTACCACACGCCCAGATCATGAAAATCTAGCGCTAGAGCAGACGTTTGCATAGACAATTATTTTAAGCAAGAGATATACTTCTCTTACAATAAAGCATTGAGGTGCCTGATTGGGCAAGAAGAAAGTCTTAAGCGAAGGTGAACTGAGCGAGATGGTGCACCCATCCGCAAACGACGTCCTAGGAGTGGCAACGAAGCTCCTAGGTTTTGACCGCTTGATGGTCAAATGCCAGGACGGGCATGAACGCTTGTGCCGCATCCGCGGCAAAATGAAAAGACGCGTCTGGATAAGAGTCGGAGATGTTGTGGTGGTTTCGCCATGGGATTTTCAGACTGACAAGCGTGGGGACATCTTTTGGCGCTATACGAGGGCGCAAGCGGAAACGCTGCGCAGAAAGGGCTACCTAACAGTCTAGTTTTGAACGGAGAAGGACAAGTGTCTTTTAGGAAACGCGTCGACAGGAAGCTTGACAAGAAAGAGAAAAGTTATGAAACTGAACGACTGATGAGGAATAAACGAAGCGAAGAATACGACGCTTTGGAGGAAGTTTTCGACCGCTCAACGCTCATGATAATCTACGATTTTATGAACAGAGGCGTCATAGACGAAATCCACGGAGTCGTCAACGCCGGAAAGGAGTCACGAGTCTACTGGGGAAAAGACTATCATGGAAAGGAACTGGCAATAAAGATCTACTTAACCGGCTCATCAGAGTTCCGCAAAGGCATGCTTCAGTACATCGATGCTGACCCTAGATTTAAAGGAGTGAAACATGACACGCGGTCGCTGATTTTTGCGTGGGCTCAAAAGGAATTTAGGAACCTGCAGCAAGCGACAGATGCAAGCGTTCGCGTGCCCAAACCCATAGTGGTGAGAAACAACGTGCTTGTCATGGAGTTCATCGGGAAGGACGGCGTCAGCGCTCCTTCAATGAAAGAGCTTCGGCCCAAGAACCCAGAAAAGACTTACCACGTGCTTTTGGCTTATCTTCAGAAGCTTTATGGTAGGGCAGAGCTCGTTCACGGCGACCTGAGCGAATATAACATCATGATTTGGAATGGCAAACCAGTAATATTCGACATGTCACAGGCCGTCCTGATTTCTCATCCCATGGCAGGCTTTCTTCTAAAACGAGACTTGACCAATTTGAATAAGTTTTTTAGCAGGCTGGGCATTAGTGTCTTGTCAACTGAGGAGTGTTACAGGCAGGTTACAGGTCGTGGCGAAAATTAGTCAGCTAGTGAAAATCCCAAAAGAAAGAGTAGGCGTACTGATAGGACCAGAAGGCAAAACGAAAAAACATATTGAAGACTCACTTTCAATCGATCTCAAAATAGACAGCGAAGCAGGCGACGTAACGATAACATTGGCGGGAAATGCCCAAGACCCGTCATTATTTTTCAGGGCAAAGGATGTCATAAACGCCATTGGAAGAGGTTTCTCGCCAGAGCACGCCTTCCGCCTGATTCGAAATGAAGATGCAGTTCTAGACATAATCGATCTTCGCACTACTTTTGGAAGGTCTGAATCAGACATCAAGCGCGTGAAAGGCCGGATAATCGGGATGAACGGCAAGACTCGCCAGATAATTGAGGAGCTAACGGAAACCAATGTAGCCGTCTTCGGTCACACCGTCAGCATGATTGGCGAGATTGAGCAGGCTCAAGTAGCGCGAGAGGCCATACAAATGCTTGTCAAGGGAAGCATGCACAGCACGGTTTACAGGTTTCTACACCGGAAACGGCGAGACTTGAAGAAGAAGGAGTTGGAACTCTGGGAAAAACCGCCTGAATAAACAGAAATAGCAATGGCGGGCTCTCGCACTCAAGATCCAAATCATTCTAGAGTCATCGGGGCCAGAGTCGTCATAGCCCACCAAGCAAGATTAGCAAGAGGCCAAAATAAAAAGCTATAGGGATCGTGGCCCGTTGAAATGCTATGCTAAAACACATCAAGGTCGTACCGTTGGCTGCGGAAAGCCTCGGCGTAAGGTCAATGTGCACTTATGTTGAAACTTCTGACGTGAAGATTCTGCTTGATGCTGGAGTGTCAGTGTGCCCGAACCGATTCGGCTTGCCTCCCCACCCAAGAGAGTTCAAGGCCATAAGCGAATGTCGCAGACGGATTGCAGATGCAGCGAACAAAGCGGAAGTCGCGACGTTAAGCCATTACCACTTTGATCATCACACCCCCTCTTTTGAGGACTGGCTCTGTAACTGGACAGAAAGAGGCGAGACTGCAAGGCATATCTACGAGGGAAAGACTGTCTTGGTGAAGAATCCCAAGGAGATGATAAACTACAGTCAAAGGCGAAGAGGATGGATGTTTGAAAGAACAGGAGGAAAATACGCGCAGACCCTCAACGTTGCAGATGGAAAATCCTTCATCTTTGGGGAAACGAGACTTAGGTTCACTGAGCCCGTTTTTCATGGTCAAGAAGACTCGTTCCTTGGCTGGGTTCTGATGTCAATCATCGAATGCCAAGATGAGAAGTTCATGTTTGCTCCTGACGTTCAGGGCCCGATCTCGCAACAAACCTTTGAAGTGATAGCGTGTGAAAAGCCGCAGTTGCTGATGATAGGCGGGCCGCCATCATACCTCGCTGGGTTCAAGGTGGATGAGGATCAGATTCAGGCTGGGTTTAGGAATTTGGAAAGAATTGTTGGCTCTACTCCGTTGACTGTTCTTGAACATCATCTTCTGAGAGACGAAAACTGGATGGAAAAGGCAAGGAACGCGTGTGAAATTGCCAGTAGGATGAGACACAAAGTTCAAACCGCGGCAGAATTCTTGGGCATGAAAAATGAGTGTCTAGAATCACTAAGGAAACGACTTTTTGCCGAGGATCCACCGTCCAAAGAATTTGAGAAATGGATGCACCTTAGCGACGATGCAAAGAAGCACATCATGCCTCCGATCTAGTCTCTAACTCTCGCTTCTTAACCAGCTATTCTCTTGGCGATTATCGCTCTTTCGTCTTCTCTTATTCGTTCAACCATGTCGTTGACAAGGCCTCTTTCGGTTGTCAACCTTCCGATAACATGGTGGCTCCCGCCCGTGATGTAAGCTATTTGTTCTGTTATCTGGAAGCCGTAAGTCTCGCGCCCGTACATGTGCGGGTTAGTGTTTATGACCACAGCATGTATTCCGTCGCGTCTTACCATTTTTGAAACAGATATAACGTCTCTCTCAGCTATCTCTTCATATTCCCTAACGATCACGTGAACTTCATCGATCTTCCTGACTTCGCCAGTTTCCAGACTCCTCGTCAACGGAACGTTGGCGTTGCCGTCAGTTATGATGACCATCACAGGCACAGTCGAGAGGTCACGCCTTTTTGCTTCAGTCAAGACTTCCCAAGCCTTGTACATGCCTGTTGCAAGCGGGGTGAAGCCACTGATGTGAAGGTTAAGAAGCGTGTTAGCTACCACCCTTAGATTCGTAGTGGGATGTTGAACTACCACGGCGCTCAAGCCCTTCAGGGCGACCACTCCAACGCGGTCTCGGAATCGGTAAGCATCGCTGTGAAGTTTGAGCAAAGCCTCTTTAACAGATTCAAGGTTCAGAAGCATGGACCCGCTCAAGTCAATGACGAAAACCATGGTCAAAGGCGCCTTGTAAGCCCTCAACTTCTCACGCACATCATTCAGGCTGATGTTCAAAGCAGTTTCCATAGATTTCTGGCGAAAGCGCTGCCACCGAGCTGCCTCGCGAATGGTCGCAGGCATATGAATATCGATGGGCTTTCCATGAGGAATCCTCCAGCCGTAGGGTTTCCCTCGGTGAAGAGCAGTGATCGCTTGAGCGTGTTTTCCAGCATAGACGCACTGCCTCTTTGTAGTGATTCTGCCCATCCTCAGAAAAAACTTTGAAGGAGAAACAACTCTCTTCTCGAAACTCTTCACAACGGGAAAGCCTTCCGATAGCTTTGACGAGATGGCCACGTCGCTTACGGTTGGAATTCCTTTGCCTTTCTTGGGGTTGTCTTTGTCTTCATAGGTTTCTCCTCGGAGCTTGTCAGACCCGATTTGGTAACCTTCGGTGGCAGGTGCATTCGGCGGGCTTTTTCTCATCCTTTTTCCAAACGCGAAAACTGGGCCGCCAAGTCTACTGAAGAGGAATTGAAGCTTAAGCCTCCAGTCGCTTATTCTCTTCGTTCGGCTTTCTTTCTTTGCCTTTTCTTCCTCTTCCTTCGTGGCGTCCTTCTTGACGAAGAAAATGGCTTTGCCCTTCAGAAACTTGCGCTTGTCCTCTTCTTTCTTGGTGGTCTCACCTGTCTTCTCAAGCTGGAAGATCTTCTTGAGGGTTGCCGCGAAAACGGTCACTACCTCTTCAGGCGTAGCAGGTTCTATGAATCCTCCCTCCCTTGTTCTGTGGCTTAAGGCAAGTTCAGCCGCCACCAAAACGTCGTTCAGCGTTACTTCCGTCCTTTTCTCAAAGGCTGCAAGTGTTGCAGCTGCCTTGGAAATTACCAGGTCTGGCCTTAAACCGTCAACCTTCAAGTCTAAGCAGGCCCTACAAATACTTCCGATAAGGTTATCGGGCAAGACTACGTTTTTCAACGTCGTTCTGGCTTGGGCTATCCTGTTCTTCAACTCCTCTTGCGTTGAAGTGTATTTTTCGTCGAATCCCTCAGGGTCAGCCTCAAAATCCATGTTTCTCTTAACGACTTCAACCCTATCTTCGACGGAAGTGATGGTGCCAACGGTTACTGACAGTGCAAAGCGGTCGAGAAGCTGTGGTCGCAGTTCGCCCTCTTCAGGGTTCATCGTGCCGACAAAAATGAAGCGGGATGGATGGCTTATGGATATGCCTTCTCTTTCAACGATGTTCCAACCTGTTGCTGCAGCGTCCAGTAAATCGTCCGCTATGTGGTCTGGAAGCAGATTAACCTCATCCACGTACAGAACATTCTGGTTCGCTTCCGCAAGAATCCCAGGCTCCAAAGCCTCTATTCCCTGCTTAATCGCTTTCTCCACATCCAAGCTTCCGATGACCCTGTCTTCGGTTGCTCCGAGCGGAAGGTCTACGACGACCATTTCTCTGTCTTCAGTGGGCAGTTTTTCGCCTTTCTTGTATCGTTCACTGCATCGCGGGCACATGTTGGATGGGTCGCTTGGGCTGCAGTTGAACGGGCAGTCTTTGACAACCCTTATCTTCGGAAGAATGTCCGCCAAGGACCGAGCCATGGTGCTTTTTCCCGAGCCTTTCGGCCCTCTTATCAGCAAGCCGCCGATCTTGGGGTTAATTGCGTTTATCAGAATGGCCAACTTAAGTTTGTCCAAGCCGACGATTGCAGAGAATGGAAAAGCAAGCCTTTTTCGCTGCATCTTGCTGATGTCTCCACCAGACTATCATTGTAGAAGACAAACTTCACCTATTAGCTTTTAGCCTATCGATTGATGCATCCTTCCATAGGGTCAATACAGCCAGAAAAAGACCCGAGATTTGCGGAAGAATCTTCGGTTGCATCCTGGAGTAGTTTCTATTCATGAATTGGCCGACTCAAGGAAGGCGCCCATGAAAGACAGCGTGGCTTGTATACAGAAGCATCAACGCCGTTCCCTCTGTGGCAGAGTATAGCAGGACTTTTCCTGCTTTTGAATAAGCGGCCATTGACGCATCGGATCTTCGACGCTCATGTATTTTTTGAAGAAATCTGAGCACCCTTTCTCTACAAGTTGCCGTAGAGTATTTAATCCAAACGTAGATTCAATAGTCTGTGCCATGTGACAGCCTGTGATGTACCATAATCGCGTTGCGCGCCCGCTCATCTTCTCGAAAACTTCGAAGTCGCTCTGCTTCACTTTTTGCTTTGCGTTGTTTTCCAGCCTTGATAACACTTTGAAGTACTCACGAACTCTCTTTGCTTTCTCTGCTTCGTTGCGAAGCACCTTGTAGTCGTTGTCGAGCAAACCCCCTTCTCTGGTTCTCAGCCTCAAAGAGCTTATGACGCCCATGCCCTCAAGATGCGTCAGAAACTTGACGATAGCACATAGTTCGCCCAACGTCTTAATACTGGCCAGTTCTGGCATTCTTTCGCTATGATATCTCAGGTAACCCGCATGTGCAAGTTCATGAATCAGGTAGTAGACTGCTTCTCGGTGATCTGCATGAAACTGTCTACTGTTGAGATTTAATGCGACATCTTCGCCGAACACGATGTTGTTATGGTCTATGATCAAGTAGACCGTGGTGTTGAAGACGTGATTATGTGGGAGATACCGCAGAACTTCATTGACCCACTCAGACTGGTTCCGAGCTTCCAGATACTCTCTGACAGCCGTGATGTTCTGCTCAAATTCTTTGCTGTACGGTATTCTGGCTAGCCTCTCTTTCCAAAAGCCTTCGATTGGGAGTTGCGGGCCAAGTGACGACCACCGGTAATGGTTGTAGGCAAGTCTGCTTCCCGGCATCGAAACTAAGCGTTCAAGTTTATCGCGAGACCTGTCTTCCAGGTACTTGGCAGTTGCGCCGATAGCCGAACAGTTGAAGGATATCTTCTGTCTATCGTCTAGCTGAATCATCACGCTCAGTTTCCTGCCAATCATCTTCGCTTGGGTCCGACTATTTAAAATCTGTGTACCAACCCTGCGTTTCATTTCAGCATGCGCCTTGACTAGTTTCTCAGTCAAAAACAAGATCACTATA
>PEWI01000158.1:9450-12979 GCA_002779555.1 Candidatus Bathyarchaeota archaeon CG07_land_8_20_14_0_80_47_9
TATATAGAGCCTGCGCCTAAATTGTCTGGGGTGAGTTCGAGTGAAAGCCCAAGAGTTTCTAGACTACGTTGAAAAATCCAAGAGTAAGAACACGTGGAAGGAGTATCGCAACGGTCTGAAGAAGTTCAGCGAATGGTATGGGAAGGACTTAGACACTGTTCTGGCGGAGAGGAAGCAAGACCTGGAAAGCGGGGATCCTGCTAGGCGGCGCCATTTTGAACATAAGCTTGAGGAGTTCCACAGGGCTCTTTTAAACAAAGGCTATGCTGTCAACAGTTGCCGAACTATGACTTTGGGCTTGGTTCAACTGTTTAACTATTTTGACATGGACATGAAAACCCGCGTTATTAGTGCTGAAGCTAAGAAGACTGTGGAAACTGAGAAGTCTTATCCCCTGATAATTGAGGAAGTTAGGGCCATGTATGCTGTTGCCGACAGCGTTAGAGATAAGGTTCTCTTGTTAATGGGTAAAGACTTGGGGCTACGGCTTGCTGACGTTCTCTCCATCAAGAGAGACGAGATTCCAGACCTAGATCAGGAGACGCCCATACCCTTCCAACGCATAACAAACAAAGAGAAAGTCTTAGCGAAAGGGTTCTTGAGCGACGAAACCGCAGCCATTTTGAAGGCTTATCTTCCAACGTTAAAAGGCACGGACAACCCTTCCCTGTTTCCTAACAAAAATGGAAAAGGACCAATAACAGACGACACAGTTAACAACGTTCTCAACGCGCTAGCTGAAAAGGCGAAAATTAAAGTTCCAAAAGGGCAGGCGCTGACCTTTCATTGTTTCCGCAAAATGTTCCTAACATACTGCATTGAAGCAGGCGTGGGTTTGACAGCTGGAAAACTAATGTGTGGAAAGGCAGTTGCAAAAAGCGACTCAACATATATCCACAACGCTAGGCTCAAGAAGCTTTTTTTGCAGTTGCAGAAAATGATTCGTGTAACTGATGTGGCAACATACATGGCTGGGCAAGACCGCGTTGCGTTGCTAGAACAAACAATTGAAACTCTGAAGCAGGAAGTGCTATCACATAGAACAGCTTGGGAACTGAGCGCCAAGAAGAGTGAAGCCATGCGAAAAGAATTGACGGAATTAAAGGAGAACTACGAGAGGCGCGAAAAAGCAGATGGGATAATGAACAGGCTTTTCTCGGATCCGGAGTTCAGAAACTTCGTTTCGAAGAGGCTCAAGCAGCTGCGCATCACAGAGGAATCTGAGCAGGATCGCGCCAGTTCCAAACAATGATGCGAACGCCCTCTCTCGGAGCTATTACTGAGGCGAAATAAATAAATTCCTAACATTGAGGGACAAATATACAAACCTAAACAGTCCTTTTAAATTCTCGGTTTTATACCATAGTAAATGTTAATGTCGATGATCCTAAGGCATTCCAACCTTAGAATGTTTCATGCCATCCCTTTCTGAAACCAGCAACCCTAGGACAATGTCTGTCGATTCTTTTACCTATTGAAGGAAAAACGTATCCGTTTGATTTTGACTTCATAAGTGTGCCACTTATGTTTATCTCCAACTCTTCTCCTAGATGTCTTTCTCGAAGCGAACACGTGTAGGTTGTATCATCCACCTCCTGTTTCGCCATCATTAAAACTGGTTTGCGGATAAAACTGCTGAGAGTTAAACCAACTGCCTTAGCACGTCTTTCGATCTGTTGGTATTGGTCACTTGAAACTCTGGCAATTAGCCTTCGTATTAAGGGCATAACATACCTCCGTATGACAATTGATGGAATTTTTCGTCTTCTTGATCATAGCTTGTGCATACAAGCGTTATATAACATTTTTGGAAAACTAGTGAAAGCCGTTTAAACAAGGTGAGACGCTTTGGAAAAATCATTGAAGGAAAGGTTTTTGGGGCTACTTCAAGAGACTGAGATCCCCATCGATGTCAATTATGTGGCCCATGCCCTCGGGGTGCACTGGTTCACAGCATATCGAATGGTAACAGAGATCATTTTGGCGGAGCTACAGAAACATCCGGAAATGACTAGAAACTTCCCTTATCTCTTGCTGAAGTCAACAAAGAGCCTCGTTATCATTCCAAATAAACTGTTGCAGTCTCGTGATATCCGCCTCGACTACGAAGAGGGGCACAAGAAAGATGACGGATAGAAGCAAAAGTAAACAAGAACCCAACGTGGTTCACATACGCAACCGGTTACCCAGCTGGGTTCTCGAGCTCGAAAAACTAATGAAAAACGAAGCTAAAAAGACGTCGGCAAAACAAGTTTCCGGAGAGGTGAAATCACAATAATGTGCAAAATCGAAGGTGGGTCCGCCCGGACCCGCCATCAGCGCCACCAAACCGCCTGTCCAAGGAGTTTCCATGAGGAGACACTGACAGTATGACACTGGCATTTTTAAGAATAAAAGGTTTTTCTTTCGAGGGATTTGATTGAGTTTCAAAATTTGTAAAATCGTTATTGGAAAGGGCAAGACCACAACTGATGAAAAGCAAACTCAATGGACAAGACAATATTTTGAAATTGAATGTTTGATTGAAGATGAAAACCAAATCGAGTTAGCCAGGGGAAGCATAGAAGCATTATTGGACATGTGGCTTAAAGGCGAAAGCATTACACCACAGAAACCCCAGCAGACTGTCCACTGGGACACAAGCAAGATAAAATGGGTTGAGGCTGAAGGCACTCATGGCAAATATGAACGCTCTGAAGATGTTAATTCTTTAGATTTTAAAGAGTTACTGAAAGACCTAGAAGCTCATAATGGCAAACTAAGCCATGATGGATATTTCATTTGGAAATTTGAAAAATCACCAATAATTGGGCGCAAAAAGCGTCAAAAATAGTGAGTGTGGACGGGAAGGGACATGCGAAAGCTGGGAAGTACCGTTTTCTTTGGTTTCGTACCACGGCTTAAGCTTAGCCCCTGCTTGGCCCTTCCCCATAAAATCCAAAGAGGCAAAACCCTATGAGTGTTGAAGAGAATAAAAGTTCTTTGTTTGATCTGAAAGCTCTGAAAGAACTCGGCGGCTTCAAAGCCGGCGATTTGTTAGCGGTTGAGCCGCAGTTGGAAAACAAGTTTATGCTGTATATTGGGCGAACCGTAAAGCACGACAAAATGACAAGCAACCTAATTCTGAAAACTGGCCTTAGCGCGTACACGAAAGAGCCTTTAAACGTGTTTCTGAGAGGCGAGTCCAGCATCGGAAAAACTTATGTTGTGGTCAACAGTTTAACCGTCTTTCCGAAAGAGGATGTTTGGTTTCTTGGAGGCTTATCGCCTACAGCTTTAGTGCATGACAGAGGCCTGCTTGTTGACATGAACAATGAGCCTATTGCGTATGTTAGCAAGCCAGAAAAAGACGCTACCGGCGAAGAAAAAGAGGCGTACCAAGAGTACAAAGAGAAACTGAAAACCGCGCATTATTTGGTTGACCTTCAAGGCAAAATTCTGGTTTTCTTAGAGGCGCCAAACTTCGAAACATTCAACAAGCTTAGACCGGTATTAAGCCATGACGTTTGGGAAACCAGCTATAAATTCA
>PEWI01000224.1 GCA_002779555.1 Candidatus Bathyarchaeota archaeon CG07_land_8_20_14_0_80_47_9
AGGTTGTCAGCGTTGTTTCTTATTTCTGCCTCTTCACGTTTCTTCTTGTCTTGCTCGGCGAATTGCTCTGCTTCCTTCATCAGTCTCTCTTTTTCTTCTTTTGAGAGCTTTGTTGAGGCTGTTATCGTTATCTTTGCTTCCTTGCCGGTGCCTAGGTCTTTGGCTGCTACGTTCAGTATACCGTTGGCGTCAATGTCAAATGTTACCTCAATCTGTGGCACGCCTCTCGGTGCGGGAGGAATCCCTTCAAGATTGAACATGCCGAGTGACACGTTGTCGCTTGCCATTGCCCGTTCTCCTTGAAGTACATGAATCGTTACGGCGGTCTGGAAGTCTGCTGCTGTCGTGAAAATCTGGCTTCTTCTCGTGGGGATGGTGGTGTTCTTCTCCAGAATCCTAGTGAACACGTGGCCGAGTGTTTCTACTCCGAGAGACAGCGGTGTAACGTCAAGCAACAGAAGGTCCTTCACTTCTCCCGTGATCACAGCAGCCTGTATTGCAGCGCCGATTGCGACGCACTCCATCGGGTCTACTCCTCTCTCCGCAGGTTTTCCCATGATCTGCTCTACGAATCTTTGCACGTAAGGCATTCTAGTCATTCCGCCGATGAGAATTATCTTGTCTATGTCTTTGGGGGTCAGCTTTGCGTCTTCCAGAGCTTTTACGAGAGTCTTCTCTGTTTTTTGGACTAACGGCTGAGCTAGGGCCTCAAGTTTGGTTCTGGTTAGCGTGAAGTGTAGGTGCTTAGGCCCGGAGGAATCCGAGTATATGAATGGCAAATCAATATCTGTGCTCATCAGCGTCGACAACTCGATCTTTGCCTTTTCAGCGGCTTCCTTCAACCTTGCCAATGCCATTTTGTCACTGCGGAGGTCGATGCCCGATTGTCTTTTGAACTCTTCTAAGAGGTAATCCATTACGGCATTGTCCAAGTCGGTTCCTCCGATCTGAGTGTCTCCGCTGGTTGACAGCACTTGGAAGACTCCTTTGCCGAAATCCATCACAGTCACGTCATGTGTGCCTCCGCCGAAACTGAAAACCAGTATTTTCATCTCTTTCTCCAGCTTGTCAACGCCGTAGGCGAGGCAGGCTGCAGTGGGTTCGTTTATTATTCTCATGACTTCGAATCCCGCTATCTCTCCAGCGTCTTTCGTGGCTTGGCGTTGATTGTCGTTGAAGTGGGCGGGAACCGTTATGACGGCCTTTCTTATGGGAACTGCCAGAAAGTTTTCGGCGTCCTTCTTTATCTTCTGCATGATGAAGGCGGAAATTTGCTGCGGCGTGTACTCCTTTCCTAAGATGCTGACTTTGTAGTCGGTTCCCATTTTTCTCTTTATCTCGTAGATTGTCCCTTCAGGGTTGGCGGTTGCCTGTCTTTTTGCAGGTTCTCCTATCAACAGTTGTCCCCCTTTAGTGAAGGCGACGACGGATGGAAACATCTTTCCTGCCATTGTGGGTCCTTCAGCGCTTGGTATCACGATTGCCCGTCCATTTTCGAAAATGGCGGCTGCGGAGTTTGTCGTTCCAAGGTCTATGCCTATTACTTTCTCGCCGGATTTGACATTACTCATTCTGATTCATCTCCTCTTGGGTTTTTGATGAAGGTTTTACCACAATCTTAACGATGCTCGGTCTAATCACTCTTTCCCTCATAGTATAACCCTTCCTTACCTCCTCAATCACAGTGCAATCTTCAACGCCGGCTTTCTCTATTTTGGCGACGGCGTTGTGTTTTGAAGGATCAAAAGGTTTGCCCAAGCACTCTATTGGTGAGACTCCCTCTTTTTCAAGTACCTTTCTCAACTTCTTAAGGGTCATTTCGACTCCTTGAGTGACAACGTCGGTGGACTTGGAAGAGCGTCCAGACTTGATCGCCATCTCTAGTTCGTCAACGACCTCCAACAGCTCGACGATTAGGCGTTCGTTGCAGTATTTCTTGACTTCCTCTAGCTGTCGATCCGACCTTTTCTTCAGGTTTTCGAAGTCTGCCTGTGCGTACTTCAGGCGGGTGAGGTACTCTTCTGAACGCTTTTTCTCCTCATCCAAGGTATGCGCTAGTGTCTCAATTTTCGCTTTTTCTTCTTCAGGTTGTTGTTTTTGCTCTTCGCCCATTTGAAGAGTCTCCAAAGAATGCTACAGATTTCTACCTTGTACAAACGGAAATATATACCTCACTCTCTGCGAAAACGCTAAGGCTACTGGCTGCCCGAGAGGTGTGCCTTTCAGCGTGACAGTTGTATAAGTTGCTTACTGAGCTTTTGCCACTATGTTTAGGCTTGTCAGCGGGCTCATCGGCTGCAATGTAGAGAGATTTCCGTAAGACGCGATGGTTTCCCACCGTGCCTTTCTCAAGAGAGAGGAGAGCTCACTGAGGCTGTAGATGTGGTTTTCAAAATCCACCCTGTCAAGGAACCTCAGGTTTTGCCCGCGCTTGTTGTAGAAGATCCAGGAGGTGCTTAGGTTTGATGTTGTGGGATCGTATTTTCTGTCCTCCAACATCAGAATATTGTCTAACTCTGTGTAGGAAGTGGGTGTGAACTTGACAGAGAGATACTCTGCATGCATGGTTTCAGCGATGAACAGGATTGCACCCTGCCTTGAAAGCTCCCTAGCTTGCTCAAAAATGTTGAGGTCGTCATCTTTTGAGGTGTATCCGATGGATGTCCAGACGTTGACAACCACATCAAAGGGCTCTGAAACATTCCACACTACCTTCTTCAGTTTTCTAACGTCGCCTTGCAGAAAAGTAGTTCGATCTGAAACTCCGTGCTGTTCAGCTTTTGTTCTCGCGTTTTCCAGAAAGGGTTTCGAAATGTCAACCCCAACGGTCTTGAAGCCCTTCATGGCCATGTGGATTGAAACCCGCCCGTTTCCGCAACAAAGATCAAGCAGACTGCCGCTTGAAATTCCGTAGTTTCCGAGAATCTTGGTCATTCCATTAACGAGTTCCTCGGTGCGAGGCCATCTCAGGTCTAGAAACTTTAGGAAGAGGTCGGAGCGTTCGATGAACAGCTTCTTAACCCAATCGCTCATATTCTTGGCATTAGGCTCGGCTTTTCTAATATGCGTTTTCAAACCTGAGTCCATTATGCGCAGAGGCGCGCTTGCTTGTGGCTGAGATCATCTACAGCTATATATTCTGGTGATTTAGAATGTTAGTGAGGTTTCGAGTTTGCCACTTCCGCTAGTCGAACGATCGGAGCAGGAAATTGCAGAGATCATCAAGAGAAAAGCCGAAGCAATAAAGGCTGTCAGAGGCGTACGTCAACTGAACGTGCGAGCGAGTGGAAAAAGATGCGATGTGGACATGCTTGTCCTGCTCGACAGCAACCTCA
>PEWI01000092.1 GCA_002779555.1 Candidatus Bathyarchaeota archaeon CG07_land_8_20_14_0_80_47_9
ACAGTTAAGTTTAAATTTATGTGAGTCATAACTGACTAATGTGAGTGTCATGTCAACAGATGAATACACAACTGTGAGGCTGCCGAAAGAGCTCATGGAGGAAGTGGACAAAATTTTGAAACGCGGGGTTATGGGATACAAGAGCAGGGCTGAATTCATAAAAGAGGCAATGAGAGAAAAGCTGAAGACGTTGCCGCGCGAAGTCCTTGAGCAGCTACCCCTTGAACATTTCAACATCTGTGATGAAGGCGTCCGCGTCTTGGACAGGAGCCTCGCAAACGAACACTCTAGAGGCCGAATAATAGATGTCTACTTCAGACCGGAAAACGCCTGGTGCGAATACTGCGAGTTAACCGACTGCCGCCACGTCAAATTCGCCCTAAGCCTACCTGAAGTCCGAAAAATCATAAGGGAAAAGGGCTGGGAAATACGCAAAAAAATCAAGGAAACATAAAAATGAAAACGCTCAGAACATCAGATGAGACCCACAGAAAAATGACGGCGCACGCGCGAAATTGCCATTATGCTGAGATGATGACTTTTTGTTTTTAGAATTTCCTGAGTGATTCTCGTCACTCAAATTTCTAGCGTAGAGGTCCCGCTGTCCTGTTTCTGCTGTCTGCGTTCTGGCAGTTGTGAGTAGATTCCGTTGGCGGTTCTGTAAGCAGCTAGTCTACCAATGGTTTCCCATTGATCACCTGAGAGGTGGCGGATTTGCACTGTGATAACTTCAGCTGTTGGGTCGGACTTCCCAGGCCAAACACTCAAGGTCAGGAAATCCCCGTTGGGCAGTCTAGTTCTCATGCTTGCCTTAGGTTGAGAGCGAACAGACATAGAGCTCACACTCGCCTTCTCTTCTTTCTTTTACTGCTGGGTTTAGCAAAGTCTTCCATTACGCCTTCACTCGCTGCCATAGCGAATGTGTCAGTTATAAACGGAGCTATGAGAGAAAAGATTCGATGCTGTTCCTCTCTGGATAACCCTGAGAATTGGTGTTCTACTTCATCCCACACGGTTTTGAACAGAATGACCATCTCTCTAATCCCCTCTTTCAACTCTTCGAATTGTTCACTATCCGTCATCCTTCATGCGCCTTAACTGAAGTACATCGTTTAGGTTTTTATTCTTTTTCTGAATGAAAACATAAGAATGGTATACTTGGGAACACTCATGCATGCATGCATGCATTGGATGCACGGCACCGTTTGGAAGAGCCTTTTTCACTCCATGTTCTGGCTGGGCCAACTTGACGGCTGATATGCAACTCATCCAACTGCTGAAGCATGTTGGGTTTCTTGCTCAATCCCTTTCTCAAGCAGACGCCTAACCTCGTCTAAAGACCTCATAAAAGTGCTTTGCTAACTTGTGTGTGAAGAAATGGTCGGTTTCGACTGAACGACATGATCAAAAGCGCTTGCGTCGGGTCGAGGAATTCGAGGCGAAGCCCTGACGGCTACACCCCGAAGCAGATGAAGCCGCTCGGCGGGTGGCTGGCAGATCCATGGTGGGGCGGGCTTAGTCTCCCCTCCAGCCTTTGGATGGCTAGTAGCAGGGGTCTCAGCTCTTGAGGTACGAGTATCCATTCCTTGCCGTCGAAGGAGCCGTCGACAGCCAGTCCCCTCGCCTTCAGGCGTCCCATAATGGTTTTTGGCGGGTGCCAGTTCCAGTAAATCGACTCATCCAGGTCGCTGCCGTGCTTCTCAGCGAACTCAGCCCATGACATCACGCCGCCCTTAAGCATCAGCTTCAGCAGCGCGATCCTCTCCTCAGGCTTTAAGCCCTCAACAATTCCCCCTAAAAACTTTAAGTCGCGTAGATAAGCACAGATCTTCCCAACCAATTCCGCCTTTTTCAGGGCTTCAAGAGGGCTTTTAATTTGGAGGATTTTTCCCATCCCCACCAAGGCACACTTGTTATATCGGGATAGAACATCCTCCAAGGGCGCGTCAGGGTTGATGGGCGCCGACTTCATCCTCAGCCTCCTCCTCATCTCATGCTCCCTCCACTTTCCCATATGCTCCTTGAGGCCAATGGCCGCCTTCAACAGCATCAGTTCAGGCGGAGCGTCTGCGGGAACCTCCCTTATCAACTTGTCAAGCACGTCCTCCGCCTCCTTTTTAAGCTCCTCAGAAACTCTTCCCTCTTCGGTTAGGCTGGTGAAGGTTCTCACGAAGTAAGAGAACTCGTCCAGGTTAAAGGGCAACCCGTCTTCTAGGTACATCTTGGCCACAGAGGATAAGAACTCCCAAGCTTCCTCCACCCTACCCTCCAGGAGTCTGAGGTTGGCCAGGCTAATTAAGGCGAACCGGTAGCTTGAATCCAGCCTCAAAGCCTCCAAGAGGTGCTTCTCAGCGTCCCTAAAGTATCCAAGCTTCATATACGCGACGGCGATGTTGTGGTAGACGGACGGGACATCGGGTTCTAGGTTGCGGGCCCTCTGAAAAAACTCCAAAGCACCCGTAAAATCCCCCCTCTTAAGCGCCTTAAACCCCTTCCTGAACAGCTTCCGAGCACTTGAGTGCGCCACGAGCGAACACCACAACTCAGAAGGCGCTTAACAAAATATATGGTTGACGCTTTACGCGTGCAAAGGGACTTCCCGCCTATGCATGCATCCGCGAGGTTTTTCAGCCTTTCAGCCAATTGCATGCACGCTTCTTGTCAAGCCACAGTGCTGGAGTGTTCTTCACCCATCTCCATCAATGTATGAAACTGTTATTCTGGCTCTGTTTCCGTAGTTTGCGCTGTAAACTCTAACCCAGAGGTTTACGTCTTTGCCTGATATTTTGAAGGCGCCTTCCAAGTCTTTATCCCCGCTTTTGTTAACGTCAACTAGGAATGGCATGTTTATCTTGCTCTCACAGTTTCTGTGCGACCTCTTTTATTCTTATGCAGAGTGTTCCATTCATCCTGTACAGGTCTGCAGCTGCTGTGAACCTTGCATTCTTTTTTATGAGGTTTCTCGGGCCGTCGTAGTCGTATGGGTCGAGCCTGGCCCTCCACTTGTCGTTGACTCTTACGACGGCTGAGCCTGGATAGATCTTTTCAACGAGGACTTCGTAGACTTTCCCGCCTGTGGGCTTTACAGCTGATGTTGGAGCGTACCTTGCAAGTTTAACCTCTGTGGCTAAGCCTTCCTTCATCATCAGGCCGAGCGCCGCCTTCACAACCTGTGGGGATGCCCCTTCAAACTCCATTTCTGATGTGAGCTGATCGAGGGTTGCGCCTTCTGATCCTCCCTCCAGAAGTTTCATGTAGAGGATTCTTTCCGCTCGTGCAACTTTTCTGTTGAACTCCCTCATGGTTTCAATTTCAGTCTTGACGATTTCGGGTTCAGCCTC
>PEWI01000233.1:0-147 GCA_002779555.1 Candidatus Bathyarchaeota archaeon CG07_land_8_20_14_0_80_47_9
GATTGTCAACGAAGTTGAAGTCCCATTTCAGCCTGAAGTAGAAGAAGGGCTCCTTCCACATCTCAACTAGGACTGGTTTGCCGAAGGTTTTCGCGAGCGACGCAATGAAGGTCTTGTTCTCTTCGTAGAAGTCTTTTGTGAATCGTA
>PEWI01000233.1:192-2980 GCA_002779555.1 Candidatus Bathyarchaeota archaeon CG07_land_8_20_14_0_80_47_9
TCTGTGCGGAGAGCTTGAATCTTACGAGGAACTCTTTCTTGGCCTGCTCCAAGTCTGTGCAGAAAGCGTGGCAATCAGGCATGGTGAAAGCTCTGAGCCGTCTCAGACCTACTACTTCCCCGCTTTTTTCACGTCTAAAACTGTACCTGGTCAGCTCATAGACCTTCATGGGCATGTGCCTGTACGAAAACTGTGTGTCATGAACCATTAGGAACTGTCCAAAACAGGCTGCAAAACGCAGGAACAGTTCCTTGTCCTCTGATTTCAGCAGGTACTGTCTTGCGGGAAAACGGTTCATGTAGTCCGCGAGGCTTGGATGGTGAAGATCGTACATGACTGGAGTCTCAACTTCCATCGCCCCGTATTCTATCATTTTAGCAGTGACAAACTGCTCTAGCAGAGACTTGATCAGTCGTCCTTTTGGGTACCAACGGATGTTTCCAGGGTCGCTTCCAGCCTCATAGTCGGCTATTTCCAGTCTCTTCATCAGAGTGACGTGCGGCGGCATCTGCTGGCTTGCTCTCACCTTTGAGATTTCGTAGTTTGCGAGTTTCTGCAGGTTTTCGTGGTTTTTGAAGTTGAATTCGCCGATGGGTGTCATTTCACCGTCTGGCTGAAGTATGTACCAGAATGATTCGAGTTTTTCTTCAGCCTTGACTGCTTCAGAGACTTTCTCCTCCTTCTTCTCTTTCACTTCCGTAGGCAGGAAGACTCGGGACTGCTCTGCGAGCGGATGCCCCTTAATCGATATGGTAAACTGCTTGTTCCAGCCGAAGGGGGCGCGGTACGTTTCTATGTTTTTGTCTTTCGCATGCGTCTCCATGGCTTTGACTATTTTCAGGGCTTCTGTGGGCTTTGCCAAATTGCTGCTTAGATGTGCGTAGGGATATATTAGGATTCGATTTACCTTGAGGTTTTTGAGGAATGCCTGAACTTCGTCTATGGCTTTTTGGGCCACTGCGCCGTCGTCGCCTTCTTCCACCGCTGTGAACAAAACGACGATTTCCTCATACCTTACGGGCTTCTTTTCTGCTTCTTCTGCGATGGCTATTTCTTTCTGGATTGGCTTGTATTCGATGAAGTTCGAGTGTAACTGTAGTATCCGCATTTGACAATCATCTCGTTTATGCGCTGTACCGCCATTTCTCAAGCTGCTTGTCTTTCTTCGTCTTCTTCTTATATTCTTTATAGTGTTCCTTACAGAGGTAAGCACGTTTTTCGCTGCCGACTTTCAAACCAGCAGCCTTAACTTTCACGCCTGAAAGCGAACGAACCGCATCTCGACCACAGCCCGACACGTTGCACTTCGCGCCCTTGTCAATTCGCCCCAAAGTAAACGCCTCTTCCAATAGAGTGCACGTCATTCCTTAATTTCTTTTTCATAAAGCTCACGCGCTCTCTGATAAATCTGTGCCTTGTCGCCAAAAAATGTCGGACCCACAGCCTGAACGACAAGCGATGCCACGGCAGTGCCCACGCACGAACACCATGGCAAGTCTCCACCGCGAATATATTCTGCCAAGAAGCCGCCGATGAAAGCGTCTCCGGCTCCGGTTGGGTCGACGACTTTCTCAGGCTTGTAAGCCTGAATGTTGTGGATGGCGTTTTCAACCGAGACCGCAACGCCCTGTGCTCCCAAAGTGACGATGACTATCTTGACGCCTTGGTCATGAACCGCCTTTGCAGCAGAGCTAATGTCTGATAGACCAGTCACGGCTTCGATTTCTTTCATGGATGATTTGAAAATGTCAACAAGCCCCAAAATGCGTTTATCTGTCAGAGGACCAAGAACAACGTGTCCTCCGTCGCCAAAGTTTCGAATGAGCCCCTGCGGGTCAAGAGACAGAACCTCGGCGCAACCTCGCAGTTTCTCGACTACCTCAAAGGAGATTTCGCCCGCGATCGGCGCAATGTGAATGGCCTTTGTTTTGAGAGAGCCTGGCAAGTCATCAACCGTGATCACAGGAGCCTTGTTCTTCAAGCGCAAGACACGGTCTGACAGGTCACCGTTGTATTCCAACTCAAAACGCGTAGTTTGCGCGTTCTCGACCTTGGATACTCCAGTCAGGTCGATGCCTTCCTGTTCAAGCCACCACTTGTATGCTTCTGGAAAATCGTTGCCAACCTTAGAAATGACAGAGACCCTCGCATCCAGCAGTCTGGCAGCAAATGAAACGTAGGCTGAGGAACCGCCTAGGACGACGAAAGGCGTGCTTCTGTCGGGCAGGAAAATGGAGTCTATGCTGAAGTGCCCCACTGAGACAATGTCAAACACCTGCCGTCCTCGCCTCCCTTTCTACATATTGCACAAGACTGAACTTAAAATGAGCGGGTATATTCTGTTTTTCATCCCAGCCCTTTTACCATTAGGCTTCTATTAAAGCTCCAATTCCCTTCAGAGGCTTTATGAGAAAAGGCAGGGCAAAACTGACAAGCAAGGAGATACATGCGTAGAAATATATGCGGCTAATTGACCGAAACGCTTCACTTCTTGTCTACACTGTTTGCTAGCGGTCCTGTCCACTCTCTTCTCGAGGATGCGCGTCATTGTCTTCTTTTCTTGCTTTTTCTAAATCCGACGCCTCTGCAATTACTGCAACATCCTTCACGCTCAGAGGCCTGTTTGTGGCTTTCAGAACCAACCGCGCTCTCCACCCGCATTCTTTGCATTCGAACTTCTGAGAGAGTATGCCCATGTGACCCAACACGTCTCCCGTCATAGTTCCTACTCTGCGAATCTTCGGACTCTTACATCGAGGGCAGATCTGTATGTCTACATATTTTCCTT
>PEWI01000233.1:2996-3161 GCA_002779555.1 Candidatus Bathyarchaeota archaeon CG07_land_8_20_14_0_80_47_9
AAGGATTTCGACCAGCTGATAAGATGATTGACTTTCGCCTTGTTCCTCCACGAGGAATGCGAATTGCTTCTTTTTCTTCTTCTTCCTCTCTCTTTCTGACATTGTGGTTCTTCCTAGCCTATTACTCTATGACTGAAAAGTGCAAGATAAATCTTCATATAACCC
>PEWI01000153.1:0-460 GCA_002779555.1 Candidatus Bathyarchaeota archaeon CG07_land_8_20_14_0_80_47_9
TTTGCGCCTAAATAAGTATCTGAAAGAACACCGCTCTTAGCAACGACAGCCATATTTATAGCGAAAACAACCACTAAACTCAGGTCAGACTGAAAAGGTAAAGGCGACAGTGCCGTTGACTGAAGGAGACTTCACATTCCAACATCTGGAAACTCGGCGCAGAACAACACACCCCACCATACGCTTGGCAGATACGCGTGACAGACTACGTTAGCATCTTCAGAGTGATGAAGCCTCTGCTTGAGGAACGGCTGGCAGCATCGTCCTTTCACAATCTGACTGAACGGCTGAATTTCAATTTCCGCAGATACATTATTCAAATGTCAATCGAAAACGGCGTGATCACCGAGATTCAGCGACTTGAGACCGGCGAGACCTGCCCAATAGGGCTTAACCCTCTTGTGTTCACTCAGCTGCTGCTCGGCCATCGGAATGGGCATGAGCTTGAGATGAACTACCC
>PEWI01000153.1:489-12844 GCA_002779555.1 Candidatus Bathyarchaeota archaeon CG07_land_8_20_14_0_80_47_9
AGTTGGTCGACGTTCTCTTCCCGAAACTCCCCTCTTGCATTCACGACGTGTACTAGCACATTGACTAAACGTTTATTATCACTCACCGCTCCATCAGTCAGAGAAAGAACATGGTAGTTCAAATCCGCAACTTCGCCGACAAAGACATGCCCAGCCTAATCAGATTGCTGAATGAGACCTACAAGGACTCATACGAATTCACTCCCATCACAGAGGACACCATTCGCTTTCAGATTGAGGAACGGGGCGCCAAGTTTCTGATAGCTGAAGAAAAAAACGAAATCCGCGGCGTTGTTGCATATAGGAACGGATTCTGGGGCGAAGAGATACGGTGGCTTGCGGCTTCTGAAAATCAAGACCGCAGACTCGTCGAAGACATGTTGGTCAGGGAAATCGAGAAGTACGTCAAGAGAGAAAAGGTTTTCACAACCCTTGACGAAGGAAGCCCAAGAATCAGCGAGTGGATCGAGCGCGGCTACCAGGCTGAAGGCGGACTATACCACCTGACCGTCACATTGAAGGACACAATGCCCTTGCCGAAAGTCCCAGAGGGCGTCACTATTCGCAGTTTGAGACCAGAAGAAGAGGAAGAACTCGTTGAAGCCGTGAACAAAGGGTTCGGCTGGGAAAGGCTCAAACTAGGAGCCTTACAGGAATGGAAGAGCGACTTTCCCCCTTTCGGCGAAGAATGGGTTCAAGTGGCTGAACTGGAAGGCAAGATTGTTTCGGTTGTTGTCGCGAAGCCAGATACGTACCATAACAAGCTGTTCGGCGCCAACAGAGGTTACTTGGGGCCAGCAGTAACAATTCCAGAATGTCAAGGAAAGAGTCTCGCCTCCGCTCTCACATGCAGAGCCATGAACTTCCTTTTCGAAAAAGGATACAACCCCATAGTGTTGCACACTCAAGAGCAAAACATACCATCAGTCACCCTGCTAAAGAGACTCGGATTCGAAATCAGCCATCACTGGAAATTCATGCGAAAAAACATAATCACATAACGCTCATGACGAACATTAACGTAGTTTTAAGATAACAAAATTGTAAGATAAAGATGAATAAAAAGTTCCGAAAAACATAGAGGACGGGGGCCTCACAGTTTCTTTGTGTGCACTGTTTCTTCGAGGTCTATCTCTCTTACTCTCGTTTCTATGAATTCTACGACCTTGTTTTGGTTGTACTCTTTTTCCTCCTCTTGCTTTTTAAGTTGCTCTTCGATTATTTTCAAGACTTTTTCGACATTGAACGGCTTAAGTATGTAGCCGTCAGCACCTCTGTTCACTGCGTCCACAGCGTTCTGCATGGTTGGGAAGCCTGTGACGATTATTTTTCGCATCTTGGGTGTTGTGGGTTTTATCTTTGTCAGAAGTTCTATGCCTTCCATGTCTGGAAGCCTGATGTCAATCAAGGCCAGATTGTAGAATTTCCTTCCACTCTTTTGAATCGCCGTCTTCGCAGTTTCTGCCGTTTCAACGATGTATCCTTCTTCTTCAAGTATCGTTGCCAGCACTTTTCTTATATTCTCATCGTCGTCAATAATGAGGATTCGAGCGGTTTCACCCATACTTCTTCACCTCCTTCTTTCGCTTTTGGCTGGATTGGAATGGTAATCGTGAAGGTTGTGCCCTTGCCACGCCTGCTTTCAACAGCGATTGATCCTCCATGCGCTTCAACGATGCGTTTGCAGATGGACAAGCCAAATCCCATGCCCTTCGCTTTTGTCGTGAAAAGTGGCGTCCAAAGCCTCTCCATAGTTTCTTTTGACATACCCATGCCAGTGTCGGAGAAAGAGATTCTCAAAAGGCTATCTGTTTGTTCACTCTTTATCGTGAGCGTGCCGCCTTCAGGCATGGCATCTATCGCGTTTCTGATAAGGTTCAGGCACGCTCTTTTTATCTTGTCTATGTCAACCTTGACTTTCGGCTTGCTTTCTGTCAGGTCTATCACTTGGATGTTGTCCGGCATCTCTAGCGAGGACAGAGACTCTTCTATTATCGACTTTGGAGTGTGCTCTAACAGTTCCAGATCGATCTCTCTTGAGTAATCGAGAAGATCGTTTATGATTTTGTTCGAGTAGGCTATGTTCTTCTCTATGAGCTCAAGCATTTCCTTGATCTTCCCATTTGTCTCTGGGCTCTGTCGCATCTTCACGTAGTAAGTTGCTGCAGCGATGCTTGTAAGAGGGTTGCGCAGATCGTGACCTACCATGCCTGCGAGCTCACCTATGACGGCTAGCCGTTGAGCCTTGAGCAACTGCTCCTGAGACTTTCTGAGTTCGCGGGTTCTCTCGTCCACTTTTTGCTCAAGCTGTTCTCTTGCTTCCTTCAAGCTCTCTATTAGCTGGGCATTCTCGATTATTATCGCGGCTTGATACAGGAAAAGCTCCAAAGGCGCAAGCGACTCCTTGGTGGGTATTCGTCCATCGATAGGATCATCCATGCTTAGTATGCCTACAATTCTCCCATTCGGCGTGCGGAGAGGCGCGTAAAGCATGTCCTGAGGATGCCAGTTAACCATCTCTTCAGGAGAAAGCCTGCTGGGAACTCCCGCATACGTAGTTGCCTTATCTGCAGGAACTTCAGGCGCAACGCCATGGACGTTTTCGCGAATCCACGGGTCTGTCCAAGGCAGATAGTAGAATCCTCCTATCTTGAACCGTTCGAATTTCGGACCTAGGCGTTCTTTCCAGACCTGTCCGGGGGCTTTCCTTTTCAGTAGGAGTTTCGTTTCTTCTTGGGTGAGTCCTGAAGCTACGAGGTCTGTTCCTTCAAGGTTTTCGTCTCTTAGTGAGATTACAACTCTTCTCCATCCGAATTTTTGCATGGCTTCTGCGATTACTCTGAGTCTCTGGTGCATCTCCTTGACATTCATAATCTCAGCAGTATTCTTCATGAGATAGGCCAATTTTCCGGAGAGTCCCCTCAGCTGGTCTTGCTTCCGAAGGTTGCTTATGGCTGTTGCAGCGTGTGAAGCCAGTATTTCAAAGAGTTCCCTGTCATTTTCGTCAAAGGCTGCAAGCCTTTCACTTTCAACATTCAAGACGCCCAAGGCTTCATTGCCTGCTTTTATTGGCACGGCAAGCTCAGACAGCATGCCAGGCCTGCCTGGAACAAAGGCCTTTTCTTTCCTGACATCTCGAATGAAGACAGCTTTGCCTCTTCTTGCCGCTTTGGCTGAAACGCCTCTGTCTCCATCCAGTGGAAAAGCTACTGTGAACTTTTCCGGGTATCCGCGATGAGCTACTAGCCGCAGGTTCTTTCCTTCAACCATAAAAACTGTGGCAAATTCGAATCCTAAAGTTTTCTCCATGGCGTCCAGTGTGAGCTTGTAAATCTCTTCCTTACTCGTCGCCATGTTCAAGTTCTGGCCGTACTCGTTCAATGCCGAGAGCCTTTCCTGTCTTTTCAGATTAGTTATGGCAGTCGCAGCATGCGAAGCCAAGATCTCAAGCAGTTTCCGGTCTTCTTCGTTGAAGGCAGCAAGCTTCTTGCTTTCTACATTCAAGACACCTAAGACCTTGTTTCCAACCATAATTGGCACTGCAAGTTCAGAGAGAATGCCATTCCTACCTATTCGACGCTTAACGACCTGATTACCTTTGGACTCGGCAAGGAATCCTCCGAAGTACGCTTTGTCTTTCCTAACATCTGGCACGCAAACAGACTTGCATTTCCTTGCCGCTCTGGTAGTTATGCCTCTGTATTTGTCCAGTGGCAGTTGAAGGGATATGCGCTTTGGATATCCTCTTTGAGCAACCAGACAGAGCTTTTTGCCCTCGATAATGAGGATGCTGGCGATTTCAAATCCAAGGGTTTTCTCTGCAGCGTCCAGTGTCAACTTATAGATTTCTTCCATGTTTGTTGCCATGTTCAGATTCTGGCCGTATTTGTTCAGCGCAGAAAGTCTTTCCTCAAAACGTTTCCTTTCTTCTTCCATTCTTTTGCTTTCAGTAATGTCAAGCAGTTGACCTATGATACGTATTCTGCCCTGTCTGTCACGTATCTCTGATGATTTGATTTCAACATCTTTTTTTTCACCGTTCTTTCGGAGTACCCTGAACTCACATCGGAGGGGCACGTTTTCTCCTCTCAGTCTGCGAATGTATTTGTCTTGAACCATAAACTTGCTTTCCTTGTCAAGGAATTTTCTGAAATCTTGTCCAACCATTTTCTCTCTTGGATACCCAAGCATGCGGCTTAGCTCGCTGTTGACGTAAATGATTTTGAAATTGTTGTCTATGATCGTTATTCCATCATGCGAGTTTTCCACGATCAACCTGAAACGTTCCTCGCTGTCTTGCAGCGCTTCTTCTATCTTCTTTTGCTCGTTAATATCGATGGCTAGTCCGTATCGAACGTGTTTGCCTCCGGGCCATTTGATGATCTTGCCCATGCATCTGTACCAGCGTTTGTTTCTTTGATTTTGCAGTTTTCTGACGTATGACTTGCCAAGGTTTTTTCCGGAGATCTGTTTGATGTTGCAGAATGAACATGGTCGAGGCAAGTTTTGGAATACTCTATAACATTTTTTGCCGACTATGTCTTTTCCGAATCTTTCTTCCATTTTCTTATTGACAAATAGCACTCTATGAGTCTCTGGATATGTCACGTAGATTTCTTCGTCGATTGCGTCACCAAGAATGCGTAGCCTCTGCAACTCCTGTTTGAGTTGCTTCCCCTCAGCTATCTTGTGCTTTCTGCCTTCCGTCATGGTGCCGTGCATTCTCCTTCGAAAACTAGATGTTTCCTCGCGCTGTCTACACACTTTATGAAGTCTAAACTGCGGTCTTCTTCAAATTTCAGTCCTAGCTTTTCGTGAAGATTCCTGACGATGAGTTTTTCAAGGTAAGAAGCTCCTGGTCCGAAGATTCTCTCCAAGGCGTTCGTGAATTCTGCCAGTTGAGCTGGAATGCGTTCTTTTTTTATCTTGAACGAAGTTTCTAGATGGAAGAATATGGCTTGTTTGGACGAATCTCCCAAAGAAGATAAGCTTTCCTCAACTGCTGATAGAAGAATCTTGCTGAAGTCGTTTTGAGGCAAATTTAACCCTCGGAAGGCCAAATGTGAGTTTAGAAGAGAAGTCCATGAATCTTTGATAAATCATTTGTGAACTTCAAATACGTATTATCAGAATCCACTTCCGAAGCGAGACCAACTTGCGTCTCTGGAGGTTCAAGTTTTCCCGCTGTTTTGTGAGAAACTCTGCTTGGCCATGGCAAGATATTCAGTGAAAACGAATTCTTTGCTGTCGTTCCACTCAATAGGTTTTCCAGTCTTCTCATACAGCTTCTTCATTATTAGAATTTCCAGAAATCGGGCTCCCACGCCGAAAATCTTCTCAAGTCCAGCCGCAAAATCCTGGAAGCGGTAGGGAATCTCGTTTCTCGGTATTTTGAATCTGCTTTCAAGGTGGAAGTATATTGACTGCCTGGCTGAGTCACCGAGGGAAGATAGAGCGTCATCTACGGCTTCAAGAAAGAGCTTGTCGAAAGTGTTCTTCCCCAACTTCAGGATCCCTCTGAAGGACGCCCCTTTGGAATTTACAGTACTGTTTCTTATAAATAAATTCATTGTGAATTTTTAAATTTAATCCTTGATTCGGTTGTTTTCTGCCAGAAATCCGAATCGCGCACGCTTCGCCACTGGCTCGGACAGAATTCAGCTTGGATGTCAAGGCCCGCGATTGCTTATATTGGCTGTCTGAAGGGATGCTATTTCTCAGTGAGGGTGCTGGCAGGTTTTTCAGAGCTTTTTATCTAGGATTAAAGGCTATCATGTCTGGGAAAGGAAAACAATGAAGATAACCATATTGTTGGCCACGATTCTTGCCGTCGTTTCATTGCTTGCCTCAATGAACGCAGTCTTTTCTTGGAGCAATGGAGGCTATAGCGACGACCCGTCTAATCCAAAGTATGGGACTCACGACTGGATTGCCCAACATGCCTTGGACTGGCTGCCGCAGCAGGAGAAGCAGTACATTCTCAGCAATCTTGCTGCTTACTTGTATGGGACGGAGATGCCTGACAACGGACAAGCGCCAGACGGCATTGGCGACACCGCTAACCATCACGTCTACTATCATGCTGACGGTTCGCTACAGGAAGACAATTCAGCCGACAGGGCAGGGAAAGAATATCTCAATGCTGAGAATCTCTACAAAGGTGACGATGTGGCTGGCGCGGTGAAGAGGCTTGGAATAATGACTCATTACATTTGCGACGTGGCTGTTTTTGGGCACGTGATGGGTTCAAGCACAGACTGGGGCAAGGAAGTTCACCACAGCGACTACGAAAACTACGTGAACACGAGAACAGACAGCTACACGGATGAGTTCAACACATTTCTCGCCTTCGACGGTTTCTTAGAGCACATTTCAGCCTACGACGCAGCTTTGACAATTGCGAATGACACGACCTTCGACTTGGACGGCGATCTAACGTGCGTGTGGATGGATCAAAACTACAACTGGAACAACCCGACCTTCAAGAACAGGGCTGGAGAATCGCTCAACCTGGCCGTAAACCTAGTTGCAGACGTTCTGCGCACGTTCTACGTTGATGTCGTGGTTCCAGAGTTTCCGCCAATCACAATTCTGCCCATCTTCATGATACTCGCCACGCTTGCTGTCCTATATGCGAGGAAAATAAGGAAACTCAAGACCGAAAATCAAACACGTTGAGACGCGAGATTGGCAGAGAGCTAGAAATACAAAAATATAGAAATAGCTGCTGCTCTATGAAGCCAAAATGGAAAGAAACTTTTACACTTCAGAATCCGCGCGCGCTGCGGGGAATGTTTCTTGAAGTTTGCAGTGTTTACTTGTTGCTTGGGTGTGAGGGTTGATCTTGTTTCGGAGAAGGCTTTGAAGCCGAGGATTGGAGAGTGGCTTCTGGAGGAAGTAGCCTATGTATGAAGCGGCGGGACTATGGGGATTGCCCGTCCGTTTTTCAGAAAGGTTTATGTGGGTAAGAATGAATGGGTATTTGTGGGTGTGGTATTGTGGGAAAGACTAGGATGGATGAGCGTGGGAGGGTCTTGATTCCTACTGAGGAGAGGGAGAGGTTGGGTTTGAAGTCTGGGGCGGAGTTTGAGTTGGTTGAGGAGAAGGGGGTTTTGCTTTTGAAACCTGTTGTTAAGCCGTCTGTCAGTGTGAAGTCCAAGAAGCGAAGGTGGGGTAAGGAGGCGTTTTTGGATTCGGGGGAGGCTACTTTTGGCGAATAGTGCCGGAAAAGAGAAGAGGGTTTTGGACGTCAATGTTTTGGCTGTTTTTCTGGTGAAGGATCATCCTGGAAATGAGTACGTGTCTGGTGTCGTTGAGGAAGGGTTGAGGGGTGCGTACCTTCCGATTTTGATGGATATCCTTCCTGTCAGGGCTTATTGGGTTATGACTAGGAAGTGGGGGTGTGCAAAGAAGGAGAGTGTTGCGGCGATTCAGCATTTTATTACAGCATATGATCGGCCTCGCTATCCGCGTCTTCAGAAGGAAACGGTTTGGGAGAGTTTCAAGTTGGCTGATAAGCTGGGTCATGACGTGTTTGACTGTGTGTATTTGGCTTTTGCATTGCAGGAGAATGCTAAGGGGATTGTGACTACGGATACGGATTTTGAGCGGTTATGTGGGGCTGTTGGTTTGGAGTATGTTAATCCTGTTCCCGGAGAGGTGTTGAAGCGGTTTAAAGAGAGAAACAGGTAACACATAGCTTACAGCACGTGTGTGTTTGGATATGACTGAGGCGTGTGTGCGGGTTCGTGCAGAAGCTTTGGTGGGAAGGCTTAAATTTTGACTTTCGCATTGGATAGGGTATGGAGAAGGTTGAAGAGGTAAAGAGGATTCTTGCTGGGCATAAGCGGGAGCTACGGCAGAGGTTCAAGGTAAAAAGCATCGGTGTTTTCGGCTCGCTTGTCAGGGGTGAAGAGAGGAAGGCGAGTGATGTTGATGTTTTGGTTGAGTTTGTGGAGCCTGTGGGGTTTTTTGAGTTTATTGCGTTGGAGGATTATTTGTCGGGTTTGTTGGGTGTGAGGGTTGATCTTGTGTCGAAGAAGGCTTTGAAGCCGAGGATTGGCGAGCGGGTTTTGAAGGAAGTAGCCTATGTATGAGGGACCGGGACTACCGGGACTATTTGCAGGACATTTTAGATTCTGTTTGCGAAATTGAAAGTTTCATCAAGGGCATGAGTTACGAGGATTTCAAGCGGGACAGGAAGACGATTAACGCCGTAGTGAGAAGCATCGAGGTTATGGGTGAGGCTGCGAAGCGGATTCCGAGGGCGTTGAGGACCAAGTGGGGTGGGATTCCTTGGAGGCAGATGGCTGGGATGAGGGACAAGTTGATTCATGAATATTTTGGTGTTGATGTGGAGATTTTGTGGAAGACGGCTAAGGACGAGATACCCCCGCTTAAGCAGTTGGCTCAGGACGTCTTGAGGAGTCTGGAAGAGTAGCGTGAAGGGTTGGAGTTTTGCAGTCGATGGAGAATATTTCTTAAGGTCTGCAGTCGTTTAGACACTATGTGAGTGGGCATTGTTTGCATACGCGGGATTGGTTGCGGGTTGGACAGTTGCCGGGTGAGGTGAAGGTGAACATGGCGGTTGATATGACTAATACTTGTTTGCGGGTTTGCGCCGAGGGGATTAGGGCGCAGTTTCCTGAGATTTCGGAGGGGGAGCTTTTGGAGTGGTTGAGGGAGAGGCTTGACTGGGCAAGCGTTGGCAGAAGGGCAGAAGAAGTGAGGTATTTAAGCGTCGGTTGTGACTAGCATATTATAGTAATACAGTCTTACCAGAGTAAGTGTGGGGTGTGAGTGATGTGTGCGAAGTTGTCGAAGGTTACGGTTTCCTTGTCTGATGAACTGTGCAGATCGATTGATGCTTTATGCAGACAGTTTGGCTTGTCGAGGAGCCGTTTGATTGAGACTTGTTTGCGGGAGCATCCGAGCGTGGAGGCGGCTGTGCGGAGGGATAGGTCGCAGATGCAGACAGCGGTCGTGCAGGCCGTTTGTTCTTCGTGTAAAAGAAAGCTGGGTGAGGGCGATGTACGTGTTGAGACGCCGAAGTATGGTGTGCTCTGCTTAGATTGCTGGGCGAAGAAGATGGGGGATTTCGTGGAGAAGCACCCGATTAGTGATAGAGACTCATATGCGAAGGGATAGTTCCATCGTTGCCGAGTTTCCCCAGTGGGGGTCATAGTATTCTCGGGTTGTCTTGAAGCCGAGTCCTTTATAGAATTCGACGTTTTCAGTTTCTGTCTCCAGAGAGATCTTTTGGGTTCCGCGTTCTCTTGCTTTTAAGATTGCGAATTTCAGGAGTTCAGTTCCGTAGCCTTTTCTCCAGTGGCCTCTGCGAACTCCGAGCCTGCTGATGTAGAGGGAGTCTGTCTGTTTTTGGATGCAAAGAACGCCGAGGATTTTGCCTTTGTCTTCTAGGACGTAGGATTCGTATTCCTTCGAGCGGTCTCTTTCGTAGTAGAAGCTTAGGCCGAGCTTGTTTCCGTGTTGGTCATAGTCGAATCTGGGGTCGCTGGTTTCGAAGTCTTGTTTGCAGTCATTTTTCTTGATCTGTCTTATGATTATGGCGTGGCACCTTCAACTTTCAGTGGTTTTCTTGGGGTCAAAGTGTCAGATATTATTTTATCTGATCATAGCACTATCTATGTTTGGTTTGGGTGTGTGTCGGTTGCGTAGGGATAGGCGTTCTGCTGAGGAGGATTGGGAGCGTGTTGGGCGGTTGCTGGGTGAAGTGAAGGTGAACATGTGTTTGGATGTGACTGAACGTGTGCGGGTTTGTGCTGATGGAACTCATTCCACCTTTGCGAAAGGGGGCTAAGTGGAACGTTGACGAAGTTTCTAGAGAAACTCGACCAGTCGCTAGGTTATGCAAGGCTGGGAGAATTGGCTGAGTGTGGCTCGATCATAGGAACAGGCTCAGGTTATCTAGTCATAGGCAATGGAATTGATTTCTTTCTGCTTGGCACAATCAGGATGTCCAAGATCATTGAAAAGAGCTTTGAACTATCCATCAGGAATATCCATCTGCAACACTACACTTTGGGTTCATTGCGCTGGTGCGTCAAGATAAGACTGTTAAACTTGGTTCATCTCACGACGAGACATCTTGGAAAGCTCAAGCCTTGAAGCATCGCTGTTTCTTCATCGGGATGCTCTCCTCAAAACTTGACCTCATTCCGCTCAGACACATCTTCTACTGAGATACCTATGGTTGAGTTGTCCAGAGCATAAACAAGCGAGCTCTCACCCCAAACCGAATTACCCTTACACTGTAGTTCTTCTGAGTAATGTTTAAGTGTGTTGTAAACAGTATTGTTTACGGTGGTCTGTTGGCTCAAGTTCAGCTCAGGCTGTCTC
Source organism: Candidatus Bathyarchaeota archaeon CG07_land_8_20_14_0_80_47_9 (assembly GCA_002779555.1). GTDB lineage: Archaea > Thermoproteota > Bathyarchaeia > Bathyarchaeales > Bathycorpusculaceae > 20-14-0-80-47-9. The sequence goes on from PEWI01000153.1 coordinate 10,849, forward strand.
AGAAAACGCTTCAGGAAATCGACCGCTGGGTAGCGGAAGGTAGATTCAAAAGCCGAAGCGACGCCATAAAAACCATAATAAGCTTCTACGAGGAAAGAGAGAAAACACGCAAATTCTACGATATGCTTCTGAAGCGCAGCGAAGAGGCAAGGAGGCACCCTGAGTCTCTAGTCTCCGCCGAGGAGTTATAGTGGCCTTCGCCGTACTCCTACATCCAAAGGCAGTCAAGGAACTGGAAAAAATCGAGCATCAGACCAGAACCAGAATCACAGAAAGACTGAAGGAACTGAGGAACGACCCTGTAACAATCGGAAAGGCCTTGAAACATTCCGACTTTTGGAGCTTGAGAATAGGCGACTACCGCGCGATCTACGAAATAGACAGAGCCAAAAAACAGGTCATCATATTATTCGTTGGACACAGAAAGAAAGTCTACGACGACTTTTCGAAATTACTCTAGAAAAGGAGAAGCCAAACGTCCTACGTGCCAAACTACCTGACGCTTTGACCGTTGCCAAACAAATGAGGTTCTTATGAGCAAGGTGATCGAAGCGAGTTCTACGTCTTGATCTTCTTTATCAGCCAAGCCATTTTCTGTCCAAAGTTCTTGATCGTGTTGATTCCTTCTTCGTCTTTGAGAACGTCCCCCTTTGACCGCCCAAAAGCCACATTCCAGTACGACGACCCAGGGACAATCATCTCAGAAATCATAAAGAAAAACATAAGCTGAGCAAAAGTGAAATTGTGCCCAGCACGACGCGCCACAACAATCGGCCCACCCACCTTATTCTTCAAAGGCTTGCCACGCGTGGCATAAAACCTGCTGATGAGACTCGCCATCTGCGGCGTGGCCGCACCAAAATAAACAGGACTAGCAAGAATAATCCCGTCAGCCGCTTTCATCTTAGCAAAGACAAAATCAAAATCGTCTTTGAAGTGGCACTTGCCAGTCTTCACACAGGCTCGGCAGCCATTGCAAGGCTCTATCTTCTTTCCCGCCAAGCTTATGAGTTCTGTTTTAAGCCCCTCCTTTCGTATCTCCTCCAACGCAATGCGAGTAAGAATCTCAGTGTTACCACCCGGCCTTCCACTGCCCACGATACCAACAACCTTCACCCTGAGTCACCTCAGCCACCACAGATTCCTCCTCAAAAGATAAAATCTTTGTGCCACATTAAACCGCGACCCACGTCCAACGCACATCCCTCTTTTCCTGAAGGCGGCTCCTCTGATGGCCTCTCCAGACCGTGCCTTTGGAAGCGCGTATACAAGTATACTTCTATACTTGTATAGCGATATGCTTGTTGGGTGGAAGTGTTGAGCGAGACAACGACGATAAGAGTTTCGAGGAAAACCTTGGAAACCTTGGAACGCTTGAGGGAGAAACTTGATGTTCAGAGTCTTGATGAAGCGATACAATCCCTCATCAAAAGACAACGCAAGGAAGCCATTGACAAAGCCTTCAGCATGGACAAAAACAGGATACGCCCATTCACCGAGGAGGATCGCGGTGAAGACCGTAGTTGACGCTTACGCGTGGATTGAAATCTTCATCGGAAGCGAAAGAGGGAAGAGAGCAAAGGAAACCTTGGAGCAGGCTGACGAGGTTTACACGCCGGATACTGTCATGGCGGAAGTTGCCCGAAAATATTGTAGAGAAGGAGCCGAAGAACGAACTACACAAGCAAGGCTTGAGATTATAGCCAAGGCGTCAGACATAGTCCCGATAGACATCAAACTGGCCTTAGAGGCAGCAAGATGCTACACAAGGCTCACGCGAGAAGCAAAGAAAAAAGACCTCACACCCCCCAGCCTTTTCGACGCCATACCACTAGCCGCGGCCAGACTACTTAAGGCAAAAATCTTAACCGGTGACGAGCATTTCAAGAATCTGCCTGAAACAATATGGGTGAAATAGACAATTCTGTCCTTGCAGAAAGGAAAAATGCTTTCTTTTGTTAAAATAGATGGGATGTCTACCGTCTTTCACTTTGTG
>PEWI01000263.1:0-2131 GCA_002779555.1 Candidatus Bathyarchaeota archaeon CG07_land_8_20_14_0_80_47_9
ACCATAGTTTGGCGGGTTCTTTAGCGTGGCCGTAATTGACTCGGTATGTGCGCGATGAGTACGTATCGATTCTCGACATATGTCAAATTCTGAAATAAGAGCTATATTAAGTCATACGATATAATATGTAGATAAGTACAACTCGAGAACAGTTGAACACAAATACAGAAGGTGTGAATCATATGAAGAGTCTGTCCCCATCAACCAGGTACAAACACAAGGCATGTTCAGACCTTGATTCGATAGAAGTGCAAAGCGTTGTTTGTGAAGTGCATGCATCAGGGGAGCCACCGCTACTCAATCGTGGTTTCGAGAAGCTCTTGCTAGACGCGGTAGATGAAGGGCTCGCCTGGCTTGGTGAGTCGGCAAGTCGGGCGATCTACTATCATTTAGAAAACGATTTCAACATCAAAAGGCAGGACATTCCCTGCAAGATTGAAGGGTTCGCAGATGCGGTCGAAAAGATTTTTGGGGCCGCAGCCGGGCTTCTTGAGATTGAAATAATGAAGAAGCTACATGAGAAGGTTGGAGACTCTTTCAGATATTTTCCAGAACAAAAAAACTTGGTGTTCACCGAGTACATTAAGACCATTAAATTCTTGGATCTGAACAAGCTCCTTTGATTGACCATTCTTGCTTGGCTCGTGGATGCTGTTCTGTACGTCTAACATTCTACGCTTACTCATCAACACAATACGTATTCTATTAAACACATATCTCTAGTTTCTTTTGCTTTTGAGATAAGACGGCTTCACAACTATTCGCATAAACTAGCGCACGCGAAACGATTACATACTGAGGTTCATCAAGTAAAATTGTATTAAGCCTTTATGCCTGAAAATGTTTGCAGTGCAGGGTATTTCATACCGTACCTTTCTATCAGCGGGCCGAGGCTTTTCTCTACGGCCTCATCGAACCAGACTTGAGCGAACCCCATGTCTTGTTTTGCGAGTTCCGGCGAAAACCAAATGTTTGTATCGAAGAGTCTTGTTTGAATTCTTGTCAGCTTGGCATTTTTCATGGCTTCGACTATTTCGTCTGGGCTGAAAAAGCAGTCTCCGCTTTCCTTGTGAAGCCTTATGTAGGTTTCTTCAGCCTTGTTTTTCGCTTTGGTACTTAGCTCTGTTATGCAGACCCTTCCATGTTTCTTGACGATTCGAGCCATCTCCTTGACAATTTTGTCGATGTCTCGGGCTTGCTTTAGCTCCTCAAGAAGGCGATAAGACACAACCATGTCTGCAGCTTCGTCAGATACTACAGCTCTGAGATCGGCTGAGTCTGCTTGAGAAAAAGTTACCCTTTCCTTGACATGGTACTTGTCAACCCGTTTAGTGAATTCGTCCAGATATTCGTCAGAGATGTCGACAGCCAGCACTTTTCCATGTTTTCCCACAGTTTTCGCCACTGCAGCGGTAAACCCGCCTTGTCCACAGCCAACATCAACAACGGTCATTCCTTTCCGCACGCCAATCTTCCGTACAATTTCGAGCTTAAGTCTGAAGATGGCGGTCTCAAGCATTTCAGCATCCATCATGTTCCAAGTCAATTGACTCCCACATTCAACATAATACTTCAAGAAAGGGTTAAGAAATTTGTGACCAGTGGGCATTTCGCAGAACATGCTACTTCGGCTTGACGCCGCAGACCTTGACGCTAGCAATTGAACTTGCAATCTCTTCTGCATTGAACGTCTTTGAGCTTCCCACGCCTTCTGCAGCTGCCTCAGCAATAATGGTTTCAGCGGGAAAATGTGCTTCTTCGATTATGCTTACTTCTTGGAAACCCGCATCCTTCAGCAATGCCAAATACTCATTCTTCATCGTTGCCCCCGAAACACAGCCAACGTATGCCGTTCTGCTCTTTTTTATGGTTTCAGGCAGTTTCTTCAGCAAGACGATGTCTGAAATCAGCAACCTGCCACCTGGCTTTAACACTCTGAAGGCTTCTTCGAAGACTCTCTTCTTGTTCGGTGCAAGATTGATAACACAGTTGGAGATCAGCAAGTCAACTGTATTGTCGGCGACAGGAAGATTTTCAATCTCTCCAAGCCTGAACTCCACATTTCTGTAGTTGCCCTTTCTGGCGTTTTCTCGTGCCTTGTCAATCATTTCGGGAGTCATGTCAACCCCGA
>PEWI01000263.1:2304-3181 GCA_002779555.1 Candidatus Bathyarchaeota archaeon CG07_land_8_20_14_0_80_47_9
ACTCAGTATTCCTACCGCCATCCGCACCGTCTCTGTGTCTCCCTGCTCCAGGGCTGGACTAAGTTACTTTCCAAGAAAGGCTACCTTCCGGGGCATCATATTAACCTGGACTTCCATCCCATCGTCCACTACGGAGAAGAGAGTACCCTGGAAAACCACTGGATTCCCACGCGCGGCAAGGCCATGAAAAGTGTCCTGTCCTTTTTTGCCCAGGACCTCGATACGACTTATCTGTGTTATTCCAATGGGGACATCCCCAAGGACCAAGCCCCGGACGAAATCTTGGCCTTTATCGCCTTTTATCGCCGGGCCACTGGGAAACTCCCTCATTGCCTGGTGTTTGACTCGAAGCTCACCACCTATACCAATCTTAATCGCTTAAACCAGCGAGGAATTCTTTTTATCACCCTCAAACGAAGGGGGAAGAAAATCCTTTCCTCCTTGGAAGCGATTCGCCAATGGCAAATGATCCGCCTGGATATCCCTTCGCGTAAGCATCAACTCCTGCGGGTGCACGAAACCCCGACCACTCTTCCCGGATATGAAGGGCCTCTGCGCCAGATCGTGGTCACAGGCACCGGCCGAGAGTTACCGATGCTCCTGATCACCAACGCCTTCCAAGACCCAACTAAAGAAGTCCTGGAAATCTACGCGAAGCGCTGGCGCATTGAAAACAGTATCCAGGAGAACGTGGATTTTTTCAACCTGAACGCCCTTTCTTCTCCTGTAATCGTCAAGGTAGATTTTGATATCGCTATGACTCTGATCGCCAATACTCTTTATAAAACCTTCAGCAGCCAAATCCGCCTTTTTGAGAAGGCGAAGGCTAAAACTTTGTTTCGCAACTTTGTTGAAGGAGAGGCCAAAATCACCCTGA
>PEWI01000031.1 GCA_002779555.1 Candidatus Bathyarchaeota archaeon CG07_land_8_20_14_0_80_47_9
ATACAGCGAAAACAGTGGTTTCCACAATCAATGTGACCCTTTTAATCTTTCTATTGGTCACATACATTAACATATACAGAAAGACACGGTCGGAATTCACAATTGGACTAATAATATTCTCAGCGGTCCTTCTTATGAATGCTCTTGCCTCCAATCCGTTAGTGATTTGGGTTTTTGGTTTCCGAGCGTTTGGTCTCGGACCGTTTGCCCTGTTGCCAGATCTATTTACATTTGTGGCGCTAGTCGTCTTGCTGTACCTCAGCATCAAATACTAGGAATGCCACTTACACGCACGTGGATTTCTTGGCGAACCCACGCGTGTTCGTGAGGCCTAAGCTCGCTTACATGACCAGCAAAGCTGGCGTCTCAACAAGGAAAACTGAAGGCTCATATACAAGCTGCTTCTATCGAATAGTCTTCACCAGACAAGGCGATCGTAAATGACAGGAAACATTTCGTCAGACTACAAGAAACTCATGGAGAAAATCAAAGAAACTATCATTTTCAACTCGGCCCAAGCTGTCATTCAATGGGACATGGAAACGATGATGCCGCCCAAAGCCATCGGACTGCGAAGCCAGCAACTTGCGCTGATGAGCGGGATGCAGCACAAGATGGAAACCAGCCCGGAAATAGGGAAACTGCTAGAAAGCATCGAGAAACACCCAGATTACGGCAAGTTGGACGCGGTTCAAAAGCGGAACATCTACCTAATCAGAAAAAACTATGACGAACAGACGAAGCTTCCTGAAGAACTTGTTGTGGCAATTGCAAAACAGCGCGCTATTGCAGTGGACGTCTGGAAGAAGGCTAAGGCAACCAAGAACTTCGCCATGTTCAGACCTGAACTTGAGAAGAACATCGAATTGGCAAAGAAGGCCGCAGAAATCCTGATGAAAGTAAAAAGAACAGCCACACCTTACGATGCGTTGATTGACATTTTCGAACCCAAAATGACTGCCAAGGAAATCACAAAAGTATTTGATGAGCTACGAGAAGGTTTAGTTTCGTTGCTTAGGAAGTGTGAGCACGCTCCAAAACAGCCAGACACAAGTTTTCTCAGCCGCAAAATTCCAATAGACGTGCAACGCAAAATCGCCATAGCCCTCGCCGAAGTAGTCCAGTACGATGTAACATCAAAGAATGCTGGTGGAAGGATTGACCAGACTGAGCATCCGTTCACGAACGGCTATTATGACGACGTGCGAATTACGACACACTACTACGAAGACATGTTCGCCTCATCCGTGTTTTCAGTGCTGCACGAAGCTGGACATGCCATATACGAACAAGACTTGAATCCAGAATGGATGTACCAACCAGTCGGCACAGGCTGCTCTTCAGGCTTCCACGAATCCCAGTCACGCACAGTGGAGAACATCATTGGAAGGTCACGAGAATTCTGGGTATACTTCCTGCCGAAACTGAAAGAACTCACGGGAAAAACCCTTGCAGATGTGGATTTAGACAAGTTCGTTCACGCAATCAACCAAGTCAAGCCGTCAAAAATCCGTGTCGAAGCAGATGAGGTTACTTATGGACTTCATATCATTGTACGACTCAACATTGAAAGAGACCTGTTTGCCGATAAAATTACAGTGAAGGAATTGCCAGAAATATGGAACCAAAGCTACAAGGACTATCTCAGCATCAAGATTGAAAACGACTCTGAAGGCGTAATGCAAGACACGCACTGGGCAAGTGGCTACTACGGATACTTCCCAAGCTACGCACTGGGAAACATCTACAGCGGACAAATGCTGGAAACAATGGAAAAAGACCTACCAAACTGGCGAAAACAACTCGCAAAAGGCAGCTTCACCGAAATAAAACAGTGGCTAGCCAAAAACGTTCACAACCAAGGAAACCTCTACGACCCCGCCGACCTCATCAAAAGAATCACAGGGAGAGAATTGACAGTCAAGCCATACTTGAGCTACTTGAATGAAAAGTGCTCCAAGCTCTACGGCTTCTAATCCACCTCCCTTTTTCTTACCCTTCTAAACACTCTCAGAATCACTTCGGCAAGAAAACCGCCTACACCCAGACACACGCCAGTCCAGCCTGATAGCGCATCATAATAGTTGGCGCCACACAGGACGAGAATCAAGCCCACAAGCACATCGCGCAGGAGAACGACGTTCTTCCAATGCACAAAAACCCCCAAGATGCCCCACACTTTCCAGACCACTCAACGTATATAGATTATTCTTCCGGCAGTCACCCATCATTCTCACGTAGCGAGACTCGTCCCTTCCCGCCGCCGCCCAGCGAAAAATGTCGGCCTGGCCGTCGACCCGATTGATTCTCCCGCCGTTCCCGACGAAAAAGGCAAGAAAGAAAGGAGCCCGTTGCAAAATGCAACTGTAATACCGACAACTCCATGTCCATCTCGCGGGCCAGCCTTGCTTCACGTTGTCGCGTTCCGACACTTTTATATATGAGCTTCTCCGTAAAACTTCTACTAGTGATGTAAAATGTCGGAACAAGAAGTAAGAAAACCTACGACGAAAGAAGAACTGGTCAAAGCAGTGACGGATGCTGCTGAAAAAGAGGCTGAAACTCGCAGTCGTCTAACGAGGCGACCGACAAAGCCGACAGTTTCAGGAACTGCCGCACTTCTAAACATACATAGAGACACGTTGTATACTTGGCTCAAAGAGTTCAATGTCGATTTCAAGGAAATAGCTGATGCCATACCGACACCTTACATAGCAGAGGCTGTCGATACCTGTGGGAAACCTACGTACCTGATCGGCGAGGCGCTCGTGGGAGAGGGAAATGAAGTTGCTCACATAGACCTGCTGATCGGTGACAAGGATGGCCCTGTCGGAGAGGCTTTCGCCTTCGGCATGTCCAACCTTTCCGTTGGCCACACGCCGTTGTTGGCTGTGATAAGGCCCAACCTTCCACCTAAGCCTCACACGTTGCTTGTACCGAAAGTCACTATCAAGAACACCGAAGACATCGGAAAAATCTTCGGGCCAGCCCAAGCTGCAGTGGCAAAGGCTGTCGCAGATGCCACGGAAGAAGGAATCATTCCAAAAGAGAAAGC
>PEWI01000117.1 GCA_002779555.1 Candidatus Bathyarchaeota archaeon CG07_land_8_20_14_0_80_47_9
TGAACATTATAAACCGATAAGGAAAGAAAAGCCCAAACGAAAAGGCAAGATTAGTAGATTCAAAAGTCGAATGTCTGCAGTGGCTCAAGAATGGAAACCCATTACTTCTCCACAATTGCGTGAAGCTTACTCTACTAAAATAGAATGGGCAAGGAAGCTAATTCCCAAATTGAAAGAAGAAGCAGAAGCGCCGGAAGAAAAAGAAGAGCTTAGATAAGCGCACGCACAAATTCTGATGGGCTTGTTTTGGCTGTTCCCTGACAAAAGAAGCATTTTTCAACCATAAAACCACACAAAAGAACCGCAAAAAACGAATACCAAGCAAGGCAAGTGTAGTAAATGATGAAAAAGATAGAAGATCGATAGAAATCCTCAACGGTCGTTCTGCGCGCGCGCTTTGTCCAACAATCTGTAAGAAGAATCTTGAAAGATTCGATTCTTATGAAGAAAATCTGTTTTCCGTTTGAAATTCCACCTCTTGATTTCTCTGAAAGCTTTCACATCAATTTCATCAACATATTTCTCGTCTCACCTTCATCAAGAGAAACGATGCTTAGCCGACACTTGAATACACCTTTGAATTTCATCGTCATCTGAGTGACATGTGATTCAACCGTTCTCCAATCACTCAAAGGCTTGAACAGCCAACTTTTTGTCGGTTCAATCAACGCCTTATATTCTCGGAAGCAGACTTCGCAGAGATTCAATTCTGAAGCTCCAGATTCCACTCGAAAGCATTTATGGTGCCTAGCAGACTATGTGATGTAGGGTTTCAGCTTGCAGAAGGAAGACATCCTCACTGGACTAGGCAGCATATGTTCGGGCATTCTGGCCTTTTTTTCCTGGCTTTGGAGCATTCCAATCCTGCAATTCGCCTTCACATCTGACTGCTTGCACGAGATTCTCGTGCATGTGCTTCCTGTCTGTGTTATTGGCATAGACCTTTTCACCAGATCAGGCCTCACAATGGGTTTGATTGTGGAAATTCACAATGAACCACAATATTGTAACAATAGAATTTTTGATTGTGGATGATTGTGAAAACCCTTTGTGGCATTGTGGTTTTTGCTTTGTGGACGATTGTATTAGAGCGCGCGCGAAGAGTAGAAGTTGACAAACAATATCTGACTCAAAAGACAAATAGTCGTTCTGCTGGATGCAACTTTGGGGGTTGTGCATGGTCAAATATGAGCACCGAAGCAAGACGTCAAAACCTTTTGTGAGTTTTTGGGAATCGCTTACAAGCAAGCAAGGAGCAAGAGCGAGGGCACACTATGTCTTGGAATCCATAAAGGAATATCGCAAGCAGGCGAAGAAGATACTAGAGATAGGGTGTGGAATTGGAATGGTCTTGGTCAATCTTCCAGAGAGGTATGCTGTCTATGGTTTGGACATTGAAAGGGACTACATTGAGGTTTGCAGGAGGAGGATCCCAAGGGGCAGGTTCTTTGTTTCCAGCATGCACAACTTCAAGATTGATGAGAAATTCGATGTCATATTCTCTGCTAACGATGTAATCAACTTTCTGAAAGACTTTGACCAGTGGAAATCAACGTTCAAAGCAGTGAATGAGCATCTCAACAGGGATGGACTGTTCATTTTTGATGTTTATACTCCAAAAATGCTGAGAGATACGCTTCATTGGCTGGAAAAATACAATAGGTCTACTTCATCAGTTAAGGAGTTCCCAAAGGGATACTACTATGACAAAGAGATGGTGAAGGGCAATACACTGACTTGGGATTCTAGAATCTTTGAAAGACTCCCAAATGGACTTTACCAACTCAACAAGTACAGATTCAAAGAAACTATTTACCCAGTTGCAAAAATGAAGTCAGCTCTCTCTGAACATTTTGAGATCCTTGAAGCCAATCTGAGAGAAGAGGGTAGAAAAATACTGTTTGTCTGCAGAAAGAGATGACCTGTCTCCAGAATGTTTGACTTCAGAAATAGAAATGGGCTATTCTGAGATTAGGCATGTCTCTGGCAAAATGCTATAATGCAAACTAGACCTAGTAAGTGAAGGTCAAATAAGGAAAAGGAAGATGGTTGACATGACTTGTTGCAGTGATGTCCACAAGCAGTTTGACAAATTTGCTAATGGGAAAGTGCAGGCTGGGGAACTTCCCAATTGGATGCATGTTAGTGGCAAGGTAGCATGGTATATTTTTCAGGGACCTTACAGTGAACTAGACTCTAAGGGTTTCAGCGCGCGCGTCGTATAACACGCAGGAAAGTTTGAGGTTGCCGGGTTAGAATCAGCCATATGAGCTCAGTCACTTCCTTGCGACGGGAGAGTGAGCTGCTGTATCCAGTAAGCTGGCGTCTGCACACATGGCATCCACAACCATCACCATGCGAAGTAATAACGGGCTAAAGTCTCCTGAGTGGTTTTTCAAGACCTTCTCGCCTCAGGAAGCGAATCAAAAAAAGGAGGCCGAGAGATTCTAGTTGTACGCATTCAGTTCTAGAGTGGTGCGGTCGCCGGGATTTGAACCCGGGATCGCAAGCTTGGAGGGCTTGTGTCCTAAACCAGTCTAGACGACGACCGCTCCTTTGCCCTGATGCACTACAATAGCATAAGTAAACCTAGATAAAAATTCCCTCTGACTATTCTACTGTGACGGCTTCTCATCAGGCTTAAACAAGCGTTTCTCATGCTTAGGCTTAGGCCTGAAACTGCCACGATACACTGGCATGGAAGTTCTCTGCCGCTCCAGATTCTTGATTCGAGCATAGAGCTTCGACACTTTCGTCTTCGACGGCGTCCTAGGCTTAGGAATACGAACACGAACTGGAGTGAAAGGCTTCTTGATCTCGCTCCGTGGGGTTCTTCTCCTTCTGAAACCTGTGGGCTGCAGCTCCTTGACTTTTTTGAAGATCACGTACCCCTCTTTCAGGTTCACCTCCTCAACATTCCAGCCTGCGTCCAGCCAAGCCTTAGCATGAACGTTCGTGGGCAGATTACTCCACCAGCCTTCAGTCTTATACGCTTCCATGGGCAAGTTGTCCCCAATAATTCCGTCCATCCGCGCAAAGCTCAGCTTAACAGTATTCGTAAACGAGCCTCTGAACTTCAGATAACCAGTCAGTCCACCATACTTGGAGACTATCCTCGGCGAGACCGTCCTC
>PEWI01000205.1 GCA_002779555.1 Candidatus Bathyarchaeota archaeon CG07_land_8_20_14_0_80_47_9
GGATAGTGATATGCCTTGGAATGGCGAAGCATCGTTTAGAAGGCGCGACTCAACTGTATCACACTCAAAAAAGGAATTTGGGAACACACATGCGCGCGCTGATCAACATCCACAGAAAAACGGAGCTTATGCTATGCGAACTAGACACTTTTGGCCTCGAACTTGGAAAGAAGAATAGAGCGAAACGGAAAAGAACTTGAAGAAGCCCGAAATGAGATAGAGAAAGACTGTGCATACCAATATTCCTTTAAGCATTCATAAGAACATAATACGCTGAAGAGGACTTGCCGTGGGTAGAAAAGATGAGGCGGAGCACTTACTTAAAAGGTCAAAGGAGTTTCTGGAAACCGCTGAATATCAGATAAGCAAAGGCCTTTACGGTATAGCAGTTTTCAGCCTCGAGCAAGCGTTACAGCTATTCCTCAAGTCGAAAATGTTGGCAGCTGGTGCCGACTACCCAAGAACACACGGCGTCAGATCACTCCTTGAGATACTCTCCGGCCTAGAGTCCGATGAGAAAAAAAGATCAACAGAACACATATTGAACAATTACCTCTTTGAACTGGGCATGCTGGAAGATGCTTATATCACATCTCGGTACGTGATGAGAGAGTTCACAAGAGAAGAAGCTCAAAGACTGACAAAAACCGTCAAGGAAGTAATGAACAACGTCAAATGAGACCATACTGAAAACCGCTCTCAAGAGAAGAGAAGTCTTCAGAAACCTAGAAAGAAATTTACAGACCATCAAAGAGACCGTCAGAAAACTAGATCCACACGTTGAAGTGTATCTATTCGGTTCGACACCAGAGAAAAGGCACACCTATTCAAGCGACATAGACGTTCTCATAATCACAGAGAAAGAGCCGGCTAGAGTGCACTTTGAACTCTGGAAAGCTGGAATCAAGGATCCATTCGAGATTCACGTGCAACCACGCGAGAAACTGCACCTCTATAGAAGAAAAGCCAAACTCGTCAAGGCATAGGTTTCCACGCACTCAAGAAAAATCTTTTCGCGCCTTAAGTCATTCTAACCTATCGTAATATTGTTGTGGTTGGTTGATTTTTTCTTCTGTCGATTTCTATTTGGCAAAACTAGGTAGACTCTGCTAATTGCTTTCTTCCATTAACATGAGCATAAATGCACCGGAAAACCCGACTTAAAGAAAAAAGAAAGATTCCAAGAATCACAATTCAACGTGGGTACCACCTTAGTTATTATATTGGTTCACTAACCAGACATAGTTTGCAGTCCTAACGAGAAGGTTGATCATCTACGGGAGAAGTATAGGGGGGTCTCATCTATTGGTTAAAGTCTCTGTCAATAGATTTGTTTCAAGGCGGATTGAAATGACAAGAAAGGAAGTCAAAGCTAGCACTCAGAAGCTCCGGAAGACGACACTCAAGAACCTCGGGGAAATCTTCAGAGTAGCAGCACGAGTCGCTAGAGGTGAAATAAAACATCGAAGAAGCGATGGAAAAATGGTTCCGATAAGCCTTAACCAGCGGCGGAAGTGGGTTAGTGTCGCCGCCTGCGTTGCACAAATCATTGGCAGTGTCACTTCCAACCTTGACGAACGAGGAATCCACGTTCAACTCGACCAACTAGACAGACTGGTCAATGAAGCAAATGCAAATCCAAAGGATGGAAAATCCAAGACTACGTAGTTTCTGTTTTCAAAGAAACCCTTCAAGAGCGGTTTCCGAATTGATTCAATCAAATAATGAATGTCAGTTAATGGCACACGCATGCTTGTTCCTGAATTCAGTTTTTCAGGCGTGACAGAGTCGGGTGGCACCTTCTAGACGATGCTTCTCGTATCCCAAGGCACATCGCTATCCATAGACAAAGCAAAGCAAAAGCACAAACCCCTCGCAAACGGATTCAGGAACAGGCATGCGCGCTTATAGGACGACTAAGAACACACATGCAAAAAGGCATAGAATCCCTCTGGTTCGGAAAGGTGATTTCCTGATTCTAAATCTAGCTTTTGTCTTCATAATCTAATTATGTTCTCTTTGGCAGACAATAGTGTGCGCATCAAGAATGATCAGCAAGAATGCGATAAAACGGCTAATCAAGATCTCATGCGTAGTCCAGTCTATCAACGCCTTTGCCGATTTTGTACTGTGATTCACCACGGGCTTTCATGTGCCCTCTCGGACCATCTCAACCCTCATCTTGTTCTACTCGATAATACTGTTGGCATACGACAGACTGTGAACGGAAAAAGGGGCCGCCGAGGCCGTGTTAAGAGTTACCCATTTTACCACTGGGTGGAACACGAGTCAAGCCTGACGGGCTGCTACTGCTTTTTGATGTTGCGTGAAAGTGTTACACGCCAGCGTGCGGCAGAATGTTTTGCTTTGTGTGTGTGTGTCTTCCTTGAGAAGGCAGCCTTGGGCGAGGATTTTCAGGACTCTGGTGAGCGTTTTGGTCGAAGTTCTCAGTCTTAGCGCGCGCGGTCTATCGCAGGCAAGCAGGTGTCACACACTTGACCTGATAGCGCGCTTGCTTGTTCCTAAATTCCCCCTCTTGAGTTTGATAACGTTGAATCGCGCGTCTCACAGCGTTTCTTGCGGCGTATGTTACCCGTCACCGCCATAGCTCAAGCAAACCCCGAAGCATAAGATGCTTGGCAAACGAGTCGGTTACGCTCTGTTTCATTAACTTCATCGAAATTGTTATACTCATTCAACGTAGGCCGTTCTTTTCGATGTTCCTGCAGCCATCAAAAGTGTTATTTAGTAGACCCTCCCCTACTAAGTAAGGGTACCCCTACTTGTACTTCGACCCGAGACCGAAAAATAGGAAAGAAGACTTCTTCAACAGAGAAAAGGAACTCGAGCAATTTGAAGAAGTGCTTTCATACGCTTCAATTATAGTCGTAACAGGACTCCGACGAACCGGCAAGACGTCCTTCGTGGATGTAGCCCTTTCCAAAACCAATCATCCTTACGCTTTTTTGGACATGCGCGACCTTCCTGTTGTTCCTTCTCGCGCTGAAATAATCCGCAGAGTGGAGACAGCCTTTGGCAAAATGGACAAGAAATGGTTGTCTCCCCTTTCAGAAGCACTGAAGCATGTTAAAGGTGTCGACTTTGCCGGCGCTTCAATAACCTTTCACTGGGGAGAAAAAGGCGTCGACCTAACCGAGCTATTCGACAAGACAGACGCTTGGGCGAAGAAACGTAATGAACATTTCCTATTTGCCATAGACGAGGTGCAGCTCATTCGAGGAGA
>PEWI01000080.1 GCA_002779555.1 Candidatus Bathyarchaeota archaeon CG07_land_8_20_14_0_80_47_9
GAAGCACAAAAACTTGATAAACTGATGGCCAGACTTCGCTATAGAGGATCGCACGATGCATGTTCTGCAGGTCACTCCACGATATCCTCCGAACATGGGAGGCGTCGAAACCGTTGTACAGGAGATGAGCGAGCTACTGGTCGCAAGGGGAGTGAAAGTAACCGTTTATTCAGTTGACTTTGGCAAAGGTCTGCCGAGGCGACAAAGAGTCAACGGAGTGCTTATTAAACGCTTCGTCCCATTGCTTGGCGATCCTTTTTACTTCCCTGAGCCTTGCTTTGTGGCATCATTGAGGCGGGAGAGAGCAGACATAGTCCATGTTCACAATATACATGTGCTTCTGCCTTTTCTCGTAGCATTGTTTAAACATAGGAAACAGAAACTGTTGCTGCAACCGCATTATCATCGTTTCGGCCAGTCTTCCTTTCGCCATTCCTTGCTGAAGCTTTACGTGCACGTGCTGAATTCCATGGTTTTTTCGCGGGTGGACATTGCAGTGGCCAACTCTGTTTATGAGGAAAGAATTCTGCGTGAGGATTTTCCAAGATATAGGAATTTCATGTTGGTTCCTGAGGGCATTGATGTAGATGAGGTTAGACGCGTGAAACGTAAACCTGATGAGCCTAAGAGGATACTCTACGTTGGTGCTTTGAAGGGTTACAAGAACATCGACAAGGTTCTTGAGGGTTTTGCGTTGCTGATTAAAGGAAAAAACACTGGTTTTAGGCTTGTGGTCGTGGGTAGCGGACCACAACGTGCTTTCTTGACGAGTCGTGCTCGCGATCTAGATATTGATATGTTTGTGGAGTGGAAGCATGGCTTGTCTAGAGAACAACTATTATGTGAATACGCAAAGGCAAGTGCTCTCGTACTCCTTTCTCCTCTAGAGAGCTTCAGCAGGGTAGTATATGAGGGATTGTTAATGGGTGTTCCTGTCGTCGTCTTGGATTATGGGGCGACGGAGTATTTGGTTAAGGCCGGCTTTGCTGAAGGGGTTGGTTCTTTTAGGCGAGAGGATATCGCGAATGCATTACTGAGAGCTGTTACGAAGACTTATCCTAAGATCTCGGAGGGGGAAAACACGTTCCTGAATTGGGAAGAGTACTCGAGAAGGGTTGTTAGCATATACTCAAGGCTACTAGAGGGGAACTGATGTTACTTGGCTCGCACCGTCATCATGAGGCAATCGGAGGCTAAGGTAGTACGCAACAAGTGAACAAAAGGGATCTGAGGAGATTCTACGAGGAAGAAGCTAAGCGCATGTCGCATCAGGAAGTGATGTATCCAAGAGGGAATAAACATGAGCTTTGGTGGCATAGGAAAAGACTAGGTTTCATTTTTACTTTCTTGTCTGAGATTTTCGAAGAAAGTCGGATAATGACATTCCTAGATGTTGGGTGTGCGGAAGGTTTCTATGTGAAGCGTTGTTAATAGGTGTCCCTGCAGTGGTTCTGAATTTCGGTGCACTGGCGAACCTAATCCGTGAAGGGTTAGCAGAGGGGGTCAATTATCTCGATGCGAGGGAAATTGCTGATGCTCTATTGCGATCAACGAAGAAGACCTACGTCCGGATTTCGGATGAGATGAATATTTTTCTTGACTGGCAGGATTATTCGAGGAGGATTATTGGTATTTACAATAGATTACTGGAACAGGAGTTTCGAGGTACTCAGCGGATTTGACGTTCATGTTTTTCTGGCCGGGCGAATATGACGTATCCAACTGGAAACAAGCGGTGAAGACCTGTTCTGCTGAGCAAGCGTCCAAATGGTAGAAATGAGGCCTCACATTTTTCTATAGTATGTACCCCAAACCCACATTCTTTCAAGGAGTGCACGACGTTCTTCAGGGAAGGTACAGCAACATATCCCCCTCTATAAGCAAATGAGTGCATGTTTGAAGGCAGGAAACCAAAGAAAGGAAGAAACGTGTGGCTTTCAATAATAAAATACCTGTTAGGCAGTTGAATCACGAGTTCCTTTCCTGCTACTCTCTGCATCTCTTTGTAGAGTTGCTTCCTGCCAGTTTTTGGTATGTGTTCCAAAAGACTGAAAGCGGTCACTAAGGAAAATGCGTCATTCTTGAATGGTAACCTTGTTGCGTCAGCAACGATATGTTGATATCGTTTTCCTTTCTTCCTCTGCAAGTCAACACCTATTAGAAGCTTGGATTCGTCGAGATTTTCAATATGGTCAAAGAGCAGTCCTTTCCCACAGCCTGCGTCAAGGATAGAGTCAAAGTGGTATTTGGTGACAAAAGATGAGAAATACTTCATCCTCTCCGTTTCTGTTCCAAACTTTGCATTCAGAAGCCTGAATATGGAGGTTCGAATTCTGTTGTAGACGTTGTACGTTTCTGTGTTCGCCCCAAGATTTCTTCGCGGTAAGCGTCATCAGTGTATTGGATTTGGGTCGCTTTTAATTCTACTGCAAGAATGCATTCAGGATATCGGAAATTTATCGTGGTCTGGAAAACGTTATAGATAGGTCATTTTCTATAGAGTGTACTTCATGAGGGTTTGCCAGTGAAGTTCATCGAGATAATTCTTGAACTTCTGTTCTTCGTGTTTTGCTTGTCGGCTCTTGGCGAACCTTGGAGAATGCTCATTCGGAAATTCACTGGGCTATTCAAGAGTTTGGATTTTTTGCGAGTATTCTTACTCGATGTGTATCTCGGCGGTTTCCTGCTGTATGTAATCGCTATTGTTCCCTTGCATCTTTTCAGCGCGGTTGTGCTGTACGTCATTACTTTGGTTTCGATTGTAACAGTTGTTCTGCTTCACCGTAGAAGACTCAAAGATGCTCTTTCGCCAGCACTTTCTCATCCGGCGACTCTACTTAAGAAGCGTCCTTCCCTCGAGCTTGCTTTAATCTTGGTGATTTTTGCATTCAGCCTTGTCACACAGACCTATCCTCTTAATGATCTTCTTCTAGGAAGTGTTCGGGATACTGGCATTCATTCACTCTTTGTTCAGGTTTTGATAGAGAATAGGCAGGTGCCTGTGACATTGGAGCCGTATTTGAGTGAAGGGATAATCTATCCCCAAGGTTTCACTCCAATGGTTGCTTATTCCGTGTTTATCTTTGGCTACACGGCTCCACAAGCCGTTCTTTACGTGACGGCCCTGTTTAACGTACTCGTGGTGCTGGGGGCATATTTCCTAGGAAAAACCTTACCGTTGCCTGAAAAACTGAAAATGGGTCTGTGCTTGGCTTTCGTCTTTGCCTTTGTGGCGTCGT
>PEWI01000003.1 GCA_002779555.1 Candidatus Bathyarchaeota archaeon CG07_land_8_20_14_0_80_47_9
GATAATCCATGACTACTTGGGCTTAAGCGCTGTACCCGCGTACCGTGTTGAATCAGGCGGCGCCACGCCAATCGACGCCATAGTCAACGCGGCTCTGTGGATTCGGTCAGGCATGTTTCCGGCAGTTCTTGTGGTCGGTTGGGAAAAGATGAACGAGTTGCCGATTCAGAAGGTCAACGAGGCCATAGCCATTGCAGGCGACACGGATTGGGACTTCGTTTCAGGCTTTACTTACAACGCCTTCTACGCCACTATGGAAGCTCGACGGATGCATGTTTACGGAGACACTGAAGAAGACTTGGCTGAGGTTGCAGTGTCAAACCACAACAACTCGCTAGACAACCCGTATGCCCAATGGCCAGCTCAGCACGGCTTCAGCAAAATCACTGTTGAGGATGTTTACAAGTCGCGCTTGATATCGTGGCCTTACAGGCTTTATGAATGCGCCATGACCAGCGAAGGCGCATCAGCGTTGCTCTTGGCAAACGAAGAGATGACTAAGAAGCTGACTGACAACCCTGTCTGGATAAGCGGCGTCGGCTTCGGCACTGACACGATGAGAGCTGGAGACCGTCCTGACAATCCGGCATGGAAAGGCCTGTACCCAGAAGACGAGAAAATCTGGCCGAAGAACATTCCGAAACCAATGTCGCCTTACCCTGACCTGCTAAACTTCGGCTCGCTCCGAGTGTCTGCGAGAATGGCCTACAAGGATGCTGGAATCAAAAACCCGAGAAAGGAGATAAGCTTCGTCGAAATCTTTGACCCGTATGCGGGCGTTGTCTTGGCTGGGCTTGAAGACTTTGACTTTTGCAAGAGAGGAGAAGGAAAGAAAATGGTGCGAGACGGAGTCATTCAGCCGCACGGAGAACTTCCATGCCAACTCAGCGGAGCTCTGACCGCGCAGGGACATGCAGTGGGCTCAACTTCAATCGCTCAAGTCGTTGACAGCTACTGGCAATTAAGTAACCAAATCGGCAAGAAATGGGGTGCACCCGGCAGACAGCTGAGCAAGCCAAAGAAGGCTTTCATACACGGGCATGGCGGCACAGGGTGTCAAGCTGGCGCCGTAGTCTTGGAGGTGTAAAGATAATGAAGCAGCCTGGACCTGAAAAAATAATGAAGCAATCACCGTACGACGAGAAATGGTGGCAAGAATGGGAACGCAAAGGCGGCTGGAGACCTGAAGGCTGGAAGATAGTTGAGATGAACGATGGACCGACGCTTAATGATTTGAAGCCCCAGAAGTTCTTGGTCGTTCACCGTCCGCACGGCAGCATGTTCCATCACAGCTACGGTAAGGTCTCACAGTTCTTCATAGGCTTGTTGGAAGGAAAGCTGTACGGCACAAAGTGTCCAAAATGCGGACTTGTCTATTGCCCACCACGCGCACACTGTTTCAACCCGAAATGCAGACTGGCCGAAACGAAGTGGATTGAGCTTCCAAAGAAGGGCGAAGTTCACTCGTACACGATTATGGCCATAGCGTGGCCTTCAATGGCGCATCTGCAACCGCTCGTCGGCGCAATGATCAGAATAGACGGAACAAACACTTGCCTGCCAATGACCATGAGAGACGTCGACCCTGAAAAAGTGAACATCGGCTTGAGAGTGAACATAAGCATCGTCAAAGACCCGAAGGGCGACCTGCTTGATGTCTACGCGACTCCTGCAGAAGAACCTGTGGCTCCGAAGAGGACGCCACAAGAGCTGAAGCGTTTCAGAGAAGACATGGAAAAGACAAGAGCATGGGTCAAGAAAACATTCGGCACAAAATAGAATCATAAAGGCTTGAAACCAAGCCTCATCCCATTTTTGACATACTTTTTACGAGATTCCTTTATCAGAGGGCCCGATTGAAGTCTGTTCAATAGCTTCTTGTAGCGTCTTGCCAAGAGCGCTTGAGAGGGCTTTGATGAAGCGTTTTATCGCTTTCTTTATGTTCATGCTTCCATATTATCTTCCCCCTTGCGCTTATGGATTCTGAATCCCAACTATGAATGGCTACTAATTACTGATCATTCGGAAAATGGCTAAATGTAGACAGGGTGGAGAAATCTCCCGCACATTCCCCTTTTTTCTATGTTCTCTCGTTTACTACGAGCATCCCAGACGCCCTTTTCATACCGAGACTATCCTAGGGCCCTGTTGGGATTCTGAGGTTATGCCACGTGGCATGAAAGGAAATTGAAGGTGGGTGTCATAACACCTATGGCTCCTGGGATTCTTCCAGTTGTAATGTTAATCCTGAGCCCTCTGCATGATTAAAAAAAGAATCCTTTTTTATTCACACATTTCAATAGTGCCATGTGTTGTGCTTTTAAGCTCAAAATTGGGCTCTGTTTCTGTTCGATCGATCGATTCGCTGCTATAAACACAATTGGAAACGCCATCGCTGACGCTACTCTTACTCACGTCGGTATTCTTAGTAGCCTATCTGGTGGAAAGAGAATTTCTAAGAGAGCACACACGATACGGGAGATGCCTTATGAAAGCAAGTCCTAGAATCGTAAGATCTTCATTTGACTGACACATGCTTAAGAGGCAAAGACTTCTACGCTATCTGTGGCGATCCAAGTGAAAAAGATGCTAATGTTAGAGAGCAGCGGGAGTGGGGTTTGGCTGGTGTTGTTGGAGTCGTCCTTAGTCTTGGTTTGTGGGAGGTCTTCCCCGACCTGTTGGGCAACGCTAAGCTTGTGACGTTCTATGGGGCTTGTAGATAATTTTGTCTGTCAGCAAATAAGGCCCACAACTATGAGTGCACCTTTTAAGCCGATATGACTCTATCATGAGAGGCGCGCGCTAAACAAGAAAGCCTTCAGCTACCACTTACCTTTCGGAGCAAAACAGACTTACCGAGAGCAAATAGAACACTTGAATCCAGAGAAGCTTGCCCATCTGATCAAGATCTGTGGATTCCTAATGCAGACCAAATTCTACCTATTT
This sequence comes from Candidatus Bathyarchaeota archaeon CG07_land_8_20_14_0_80_47_9, assembly GCA_002779555.1. Classification (GTDB taxonomy): domain Archaea; phylum Thermoproteota; class Bathyarchaeia; order Bathyarchaeales; family Bathycorpusculaceae; genus 20-14-0-80-47-9. The sequence continues at coordinate 2,947 of PEWI01000003.1, forward strand.
TGGCAAAAAAAGGTTTAAGTATTCGCTGAGAATTGGCTTTTACCACCTAATTTTTGTTCTCTTCACTAAGAGAAACTTGACTAGATCATTGAACAACAATGAGAAAGCAGCAGAGCAGGATACCACAAAAAGAGTTTGAGTTAGAGATATGGGTTTGAATCCTGGAAGCCCAACTGTAGTCACCACTATTGCGGCTATCATGCTCAGTATTATTGCGATGAGCAGGGTTCTGCTTGGCCTAGAGTTCCAGAAGTGTCCTCTTTCTCTTACATTGAATATTAGGAACATGGCGGAGTAGAACAGTATTTCGAACGTGAATGTGAAAAGGGTCTGGTCAGCTACGGTAAGATGAAAGATGTTTAGTGCGACATAAAGCAGAGCAAACGATTCGACAATAATGAGCACACTAAGTATTGAGGATACTTTCACCAAACCGACTACGTTCCAAATATCGGGTTTTCTGGACCAGTTCTGATTGTCCGTGGACAATGCAATCTTGACAAAATCGGTCATGAAGAAATACAGTATTATCGCGAAGGCTGACACCACGTAGTTGCCTGTTAGAAGGTAGGACAGAACGACAAACGTGGCTATCTGTAGAGTTCTGACTATTTTGCTCAGAATCCATGCAGTTATCCTCTCATAAATCACTCTTCCATTCTTGACCAAATCTACTATGCTGGTTAGCCCCTCATTCATCAGCACGACGCTGGCAGCACCCTTTGCCACGTCCGTAGCGCTACTGACAGCTATGCCCACTTCCGCTTGCCTAAGCGCTGGCGCATCGTTCACGCCGTCGCCCGTCATCCCGACCACATGCTTTGCAGCTTGGAGGCTTTTGACTATAGTGTACTTGTCTTCAGGATAGATTTCAGCGAACCCGTCACTCTTATCAGCTGCATCTGCCGCCTCTATCGCATTTTCCTTGATGAATTCTTTGAGGTCTGCAGCTCTGATCACGTTGTCGCCGAGACCAACATCTGCAGCGACCTCTTTCGCTATAGGAAGCGCATCGCCAGTCAGCATTTTGACAGATATGCCCAGCTCCCTGAGTTCCTGTATGAGTTGTTTTGAGTCGGGTCGGGGCGGGTCGTGAAGCGTTACCAAACCGACAAGCACAGGTTGCTCCTCGGCGTTTGTCTTGGCAACCGCAAGGGTTCTGTAGCCTTTTCCAGCGAATTCACTCATTTGTGATTCTAATTGCTCCAAAGTCTTACCGTCGAGTCCGCATGCCCGGGCAATAACGTTGACAGCTCCCTTCATTACTCTGAATTCATGGTTGTTCTTCTGCACCAAAGCCTCAGTTCTTCGTGTTTTCGGATCGAATGGGGTGAAGTCTTTCTGTTTGAATGAGGGGTCTAAGAGGTTTAGTTGTTTGGCCATCGTTAGGAAGGATAAATCAATGGGGTCTTGATTTGCCTCTTGTGAAGCTAGAGCTCCGTAGAAGAGAACTTGCTGTTCAGTGAATCCCTTTGATGGTATTACTTTTGCGATTGAGAGTCTGTTTATTGTTATTGTGCCTGTCTTGTCTGCGCAAAGAACATTCATGGTTGCTGCGTCTTCGGAAGCGCGCAGTGTCGTTACTAGAACGCCTTTTTTGGCAAGCTCCATTGCGCCTATTGCCATGCTGACAGTGAACATTGCTGGCAGAGCAACAGGTATTGCTGACAATAGAAGGACCAAGATTATGGGCAGAAGGTCAACCAAGTTCTTGGTTTCAAGTACTGAAAAGACAAGGGCAAGCGCAACTAACAAGACGACAATTACTAGGAGCCATCTGACGACACTTGAGACGACTTCTTCCATGTGTAGCTTGGGTTTCGCTAGTTGGACGAGTTGGACAGTTCTACCAAAGTAGGTGTTTACTCCTGTTGAGACAACGATGCCGTTTGACTCGCCTCTCTTTACGATAGAGCCTGAATAGAGAATTTCTTCAATCTTCTTCTCCTGGCTCACCGATTCGCCTGTCAAGGCTGATTGGTCGACTTCAAGCTCGCCAGTTGCTATTTTAATGTCGGCAGGCACAAAGTCTCCTGACCTGTTTCTGACTATGTCCCCTGGCACAAGTTCTCTAGCGGCTACTACTTTCCATGAGCCGTCTCTAAGGACTCTTGCGCTAACCTGAAGTCTTTTCTTCAGGGCTTCCACCGTGCTTGACGCTCTCTGTTCTTCCGCAAAACCCAGTATTGAGTTAAAGACAAGCAGCCCTGTAACTATATATAAGTCGGGGTATCTGTGCAGGAACCATGAGATGATTATTATAATCTCAAGCATCCATGCGGTGAGACCCCAGAACCTCTTGGCAAACCTCGCTAGAGGGTTTGCCTTCTTTTCAGGAACTTCATTGTGCCCGTACTGTTTCAATCGGGCTTCAACTTCAAAGCTATTGAGCCCAATACTTAGGTCCGTATGGAGTGACCTCAATACTTCTTCGGTTTTGGTCTTGTCAAAGGCTGGGTCTTTTTCTGTCAGTCGGAATTTCTCCTTGAACATTGGTCTAGCGCGCGCTTTCTCCCACGACCCCTGCTTTTCTCCTTGTTCCGCGTGCGTGTGAATGCCCTCAGCTGACCGGAGATTTCATCTCAAATTCCTTCCTGAGCATCTCTGCTTTGTCGGTTCTTTCCCACGTGAAATCTGGATCATCTCGTCCAAAATGACCAAACACGGCCGTCTTTCAATATATCGGCCTGAGCAAATCCAAATGATCAATGATGGCTTTGGGCCTCATGTCAAAATGCTTCTCTACCAATTCACGGATCTCGTCATCAGGCATTTTCCCAGTGTCAAAGGTGTTCACCATTACTGACACCGGTTGCGCTATGCCAATTGCATATGATATCTGAACTTCGCATTTGTCTGCCAAGCCCGCAGCCACAACGTTCTTTGCAACATACCGTGCTATGTAGCAGCCGGATCTATCGACTTTCGAGGGGTCCTTTCCAGAAAAGCAGCCTCCGCCGTGACTTCCGAAACCTCCATACGTGTCAACGATGATTTTTCTTCCTGTCAAACCTGTGTCTGACAGAGTCCCCCCGATTACGAAACGTCCAGTCTCGTTGATGTAGTATTTCGTTCTTTCGTCCAACATGCTCGAAGGTATAACCATCTTGATAACCTGAGCTATTATGTCCTCCCTCATCTTCTTCCTGTCTACGTTCCCAGAATGTTGTGCGGCAATCACAACAGCGTCTACCCTTCTTGGTTTTCCATCGACATATTCCACAGTGACCTGCGACTTGCCATCTGGCCTCAGGTAGGGCAGCGTCATGTTCTTCCTGCTTCAGATAGTCTTCGAACAAGCCTGTGTGCAAGCATGATTGGTAGAGGCATCAATTCTTTTGTTTCATTTGTTGCGCAACCGAACATCATTCCCTGGTCGCCGGCTCCCTGCTCGTGAGTCTCAGTTTCATTGACCCCCATTACAATGTCCGGGGATTGCTCGGTTATCGACACCAAGACACCACAAGTCTCATAATCCATTCCGTCTCTGGCATTGTTCAGCCCTATCTCCTTCAATTTTTCTCTCACGATGTGAGGTACGTCGACGTAGCAGTCAGTTGTGATTTGGCCAGTGACAATCACATTCCCTTGCATCACCAATGTCTCACAATCCACCCTTGCCTTAGGGTCCTCACGCAAAATAGTGTCTAGCACAGAATCTGATATTTGGTCCGCAACTTTGTCTGGATGACCTTCTGCCACAGATTCTGAAGTGAAAAGATATCTCCCATTTTTGGTCATGCGCATCCTCTGGCTGAATTTACTTCTCGGATTCTTAATCATTTCGCCGTCTCGCCTCAGAGTACGGACGGAATGCCCGGTAACGCGTGTTTGTTGGGCTTCAGTCGTAACGCGCTTAGCACGCGCGGTTTAAGAGATCTGCGACAGAGCGACTTTGATAATCAATAGAGAGGAAAGTTGAAGTGATGCGTTGATATCAGCGGGCGTCGCGTTTTCTGGGATAAATCGCACTGGCAGATCTGGTATGCTCAGAATGGAAAGTCTGCAGCGGGCGGTTTGAGAATACATCAAAACACGCCGTCTAATCGGAAAAGCATATCTATTTCAATGGGTATCTTAAGTCTGCGAGGCGATGAAGCTCGCCTTTAACCGTCCTTGCTTCAATGGCTGCAGGGGCTGATAGCTTCTACGAACATTCAGTGCGAATGAGTGGGTGCTATGTTGCGTGAAGCAGGGCGGTCCGATCTGGGTTTGGGAAAAAAGCGATTTGCTGATTCTTTGATAGCTAGGAAGATCATTGATTATGTTGTGGATCGTCAGAATGACGACGGAGGATACACTTTCTGTCAAGGTGCTGAATCAAATGCCCAAGACACCTATTACGGACTGGCAATCTTGGAAATGTTAGGATCATCCTTTCCTCACGTTGAAAGAACAGTCACGTGGCTACGCGAACTTGACCTAGGCAGCATTTACTCTTACAATTACGTTTCTAAGGCTTTAGTGCTATGCGGAGAAAACCCAGGCAATTGCCACAAAGAGTGTATTGTCTCGGCGATTAGATCCGGCAGGTATTTTGGTGATGTCGATGTCTACGTTGAGGTTTCCTCAGAGTTTACCTTGACTCTCTCGGTTCTGGAGCTTGCCAAGATGTTGAACATAGAAGTTGACGGGGGCAGAGTGGAAAGGTGGTTGCTTGAATACAGGAACGAAGACTGTGGGTTTGGTGCTCATGGGTACTCTAACGTCATTTCAACCTATTATGCTGTAGCCTCTCTTAACCTTCTTAAAAACGACGTGACCGGTTTACGCGAGACAGAAGGATTTGTGAGAGAATGTGAGAAACCCTTCGGCGGGTTTACTGTGATTCCTCGATCCGCTCCGCCTTACATGGAGCATACATACTATGGAGTGATGACGCTCGACTTACTCGGAGAAAACTGCAGATTCCCGTCGCAGACTATTGACTTCGTGTTAAAATGTCAAAGAGACAACGGAGGCTTCGCCCGCTCAGACCTTGGAATATCGACTTTTGAGAACACGTTCCACGCAGTGAGCATAATGCAAAGGCTCGCCTCAACATGACGGGTGGGACAAGGATGAAAGGCATCGGTTGGGTTTACATTCGCGAGGCCTTGGAGAAGGCCGAAACTTGCTTCTTATGCCATTTGGAGAACAGGTTTGAACAAAGGTATGTAGACAATTACCTCGACGAGCTCGTAATGGACGCGGGAGCGAGAGAGAAGATTATTGAGAGCAGAGGCTTCTGCAACTATCACTTCTACAAAATGCTCGCTTCTTCTACCAATCCAGCCAGTTCCGACGGATTAGGAATGGCACTCATACTGAAAAGCGTTACAAAACAACTTTTTGAAGATGTAACGGCCGATCTGCGCATAGGAGTCGAATCACCCCCAACGATCGAGCTTGACCTTAGAGGTCGCTTCCGACAGAGTTCTGCGCCATCTTACCTAAGGACGGTTTCCAACCAAGAGAACTGTCCTGCCTGCGATCACGTTTCAGAAATCATGCGAATCTACATCAAGGAATTCGTGCAGGAACTCAAAGAAGACAATGAAATCAAAGAGCTCTTCAACAAATCGCGAGGACTGTGCATCCCGCATTACGTCATGACCCTGCACATAGTCTCCAGATTACACAGTAAGAAATTTCCACACACTGCAAAAACAATTATCGACAAGCAGCTTCAGGTTCTGGAAGAATTACAGAATAATCTTTCAGTTTACATTGAAAGACAAGACTGTCGGTTCTCGGATAAGGAACGAGCAGGGACTGAGAAAGCCGTCGGCGAAAGCTTGGCGAAAGTTGTAGGAAGAAGAGGAACCGACCGAACCTTGGCAAGAATAATCGGAGCAAGAGAGGACAGATTTCCATGAACGCAGCAGATGAACGAAGTTCCACGCATGAGATCAAGATTCTCAGAGACTTGTACGAAGAAATGGGGAGTGAAGAGAAGATCATTCGATCAATCAAAGTCGGACTTCTTTCGTTGAGGGCAACCTCTCTTGAAAGAGAAAATGCAGACCTTATCAAAAGAACTGGGGATTTGGAGAAATACATTGCAGAATTGCCCCATGAAATCGCGAGATTTCAACAACTCTTGGAAAAAGCTCTCAAAGATCGAAAAACGCTTGAAAAACTACTCGACAAGAAAAGGTGATTTGGCAAAAATGCGACTTCGTAAATCTCCCGCCAAAAGCATACCGATCGAAACTAGCCGCGAAATCGTTGCCTTAACCAAGGAACTGGGCATCTCTCTGGACCTAGAATCAGTCAGGAAGGTAATCAGTCTGGGAATGGAATCACTGAATCAAGAAGCAGAGCTCGAATATGCTCTGAAGAAGCTGGAAGAAGAGAAAGGACGAATTGCCTCTAATTTCCGAAAAATTGCCTTCCAATACAGTCAACTGGAAGCCAAGTGTGTTGGAACAAGGAACTGGTTTGGCAGAGTTTCCCGCGATAATCGAGTGCTTGCAATGCACTTGTGCGCCCGTGTCCCACGAGGCAAGCGTGAAGAACAACTAAGAGATGATCTCATCCAGAAATACATCATGAACTGGAGAAGCGCGCAAAACCAGCAGGATAACAAAGGTGATACCAACGAGATTGGACTTGAGTGAGAATTCGAAAGAAAGGAATCAGGTTATTTTGGACGTTTTCTTGGACAGGAACACGCATGAATCGCTCGTTGAATATTGCAGAAGAAACAGCGTTGACCTGTCAATGGGTTTCATCAAAGCAACAGAGAGGGGTATGAGGTTTTTCAGGGCAGTCTACTACAGGGAAATGAAGCAAGATTATCTGCTTCTCAAGAAGCAGGCAGAAGAATATGAAAATGACAATAGGGCATTAAGGGAGCTTAAGGAAGAAAATCAAACACTTAGGCAAATATTGAATGCACACCAATGCAAAAGCAAGGGAACAAAAATTGAAAAGTGATGACGAAACAACAAGTAGAAGCCGAGTCTTGGACGACATTATACCGGAACTGCTAGGCATACCCATAAATCTCAAGCTTTCTGTTCCGAGAAGCTTCCATGAGTCATTGAAGAAATTCATGAAGGAACACGGGCTTGATCCGAAATTTGACGTTCGAAAGATATTGGAATATGGTCTTGCTGAAGAATCGGATGAAGAGCTTGAAAGACTAGAGATAGAAAGACTCGACTCATCTTCAGTAGTGCACTTCAAATATGCAATCACAAAATTCAAGGCATATGAAAACTTGACGTATAACAAAGCTCTAGCGCTAGGGCTACAGTTTCTCGTTTCAGAAAATGAGTCTCTACGAAGGGTGTTGCATGAAGAAGGCTTGGCCAATTCACCTGAGAGCAAGTGGACAAGAGAGAGGATTGATGACTTCCAGAGAAAGTATGTTTTCGGAAACAAATCAGCCGAAAAAGATGAACATGGAGGGAAGACTGAGAAGTGATGTCTCAAAGAGACATAACCAAAGGCAGAGTGTTGGTTAGCGTAGTTGCTGTAATTGAAGGGAAACAGCATGAAATCCTTATGATATGGGAAGGAGATGTGCCCTATCACAAGCAGTGGGTTGTCCCAGGAGGCTATGTGAGACCAGATGAAACCGTGAAGCAAGCAATTGTGCGAGAAGTCAGAGAAGAGACAGGACTGGTAACAATTCCGACAAAGTTGGTCGGAATTTATGATGACTTCACTTCAGAGAAGGATGAATCAATACACCACATTATTATCGCCTACAAGGCAGACGTGGTCGATGGCAGAGTAGTATTCTCTCAGGAGGCCACAGCATACAAATGGTTGAGTGTCGAGGAAGCTCTTAGCTCTCCCGATGTCCCTGACGTATTCAAGAGAGTCTTAAATGACTTGAAGAAGCAGGAAAGACGCAACTTCATTTCACGATTGGTGAGGAGTCAATGACCAACATTCTAAACAAGGAGGCTTGATGAAACGTGAGCGACGAACCAACAAGTGACCGAAACTCTCGAAAATGGCTGAACAGAAACGTTGCCGCAATGGGTTTTACCAGTCTATTCAGCGACGCGAGTCATGAAATGGCGACAGCCATACTTGCACAGTTCTTAGTAATCGAGCTGCATGGTTCTGCAGAAATCTTGGGGCTGATAGAAGGCTTGGCTGACTTTTCCTCCAGCTTTGTCAAGACATATTCTGGATGGCTCAGCGACAAACTGGGTAGGAGAAAACTTCTCGGCACTATAGGCTATGCACTCACGGGAACCTTCATATCGCTATTTGCTTTCGCATCGAACGCCCTCCAAGTGTTATTCTATAGGACAGTCGGATGGATGGGGCGAGGAATAAGAGAGTCTCCTCGAGACGCGATGTTGGCTGAATCTGTTAAACCTGAAAACTACGGTCATGCGTTTGGTTTTCATCGTATGATGGATACTCTCGGCGCCATTATTGGTCCAAGCATAGCGTTCATATTGTTGCCTTTGATTGGGTTTCGGAACATATTTCTCCTCGCACTTGTGCCAGGGGTTTTTGCGGTCTTGGTGTTCGCAGTATTCACGCGCGAAAAAGTGAAGCCGCGGAAGACCGGCGAGAGAAGAAAGCTCACAACCGATATCAAACAGCTCCCACAGGGATTTAGACCCTTTTTGCTGGCAGTAGGCATCTTTGGGATGGGAAATTTCGCCAACACTTTCTTAGTCCTGAAGGCGAGTGAAGCCCTAGCTCCAAGTCTGGGAGTGATCGTTGCGAGCAGCATGAGTGCACTTCTCTATGTGCTACTGAACGTGGGCGCAGCAGTCTTTGCATACGTGTTCGGAGCATTGGGCGACAGGTTCAGCAAAAGAAATCTGTTGGCTCTTGGATACCTAATTTTCAGCGCTTACTGCGCAGGTTTCGTCCTGCTGCCGCCAAGCATTGTGAATTATGCCTTCCTCTTTATGCTTGCGGGGGTGGAGACTGGTGCAATCGACTCGGGTGAAAGATCGTATGCCGCGGATTTGTTGGGCGAGAACAACAGAGGAACGGGCTTCGGGGTGTTGAGCACGATCAATGGAATAGGAGACTTCGTCTCAAGCGTTATGGCTGGAGTCTTGTGGACATTGATCTTTCCAAGCGCTGCTTTCTATTACGGGGCAGTCCTTGCCGCTATAGCCGCAGCCTTGCTAACAATCCGCAAATCAGGTAAACGATCAAAGACAAATGGAAATACAGGACGAAGAGAGCGCTTTGATTTGCGATCGATCGAGCTGACAAACATGTGTGCATTGAAGATATCGGACTAAATCAGGTGACCTGAATGAAACATGGTTGCCATGACTCTTAGGATGCGTTGGTTCTGTTAACAGACCTCTCCAGAACTCAGTCAAGACCGGAACAGTTACCAGAACCGTCATCCGCTAAGTTTTTATCTTCGATTTTAATCTGAAAAAAGGGCGAGGAACAATTATGGCGTACTTGACGCAAACCCAGAGTGGACAGCCAGTCCTAATTTTGAAGGAAGGAACTTCGCGAAGAAGGGGCAAAGAAGCGCAGAAGAACAACATTATGGCGGCCAAGGTAATAG
>PEWI01000183.1 GCA_002779555.1 Candidatus Bathyarchaeota archaeon CG07_land_8_20_14_0_80_47_9
AGAAATTCTGGGTGAGGACAAGCTTTGCATCATGGCTCCGAGCACCGGTTACAAACGTCTCAACGATAATATGCCTACGGGAGTACAGAATCTACATTCAAACTTTGAAGAAGCCTTGGAAAAGGCCGGGTTAAAGCCACCCAAAACGTTTTCTAGGCATAGAGTGCGAAGAAGGAAAGCACCCGTCCGGTACTGCTGTGAAACCACGCTGGAAAGGGATAGGCACATCTCGCATCTGATGCGTCTGGCCATCGCCGCCGAGTACAAGAAGGCAGGCTGGTCTGAAGATGACATCGTGAACCTATTCAGGTCCCAAGCTGACTTCGATAGAGAAAAGTGTTTGACCCAGGTTAAGAGCGCTGACCCGGAGAGAGCGGCAACATGTGAAACCATAGAAGGATATGGTTACTGTTATCCTGAATGTCAAGAGAAAACAAGCGCGAAGAATAGAAAACAAGACAATGTGAAAATCTCTCCAGGTCAATCTGTCCAGAATGACGTTGAACCAGTTGCCCTTGAACATTTAACAATGATTGAAGATCCAGCGGTCGCCGACTTGCCAGTCATAGTTGGGGCCGTGGTCAGCTCCACATCCATCAGTTATCTTGTTCCAAAAACCATTCAGACCTTCATTACCGACAAGAACGGAAATGAGGAATGCAGAACAATCGAGATAGGTGAAAGAAACCCCATCAACATAAAGTTTGTCGGAATCAACGAGGATGTCAAATACAGACGGTTGAAAAGGTTTGTTGAAGAAGCTGTTAACGAGCCCAGCAGCAAGATTCGAGTTGAAGAGCAGAAGTGGCGAACCATCTATAAGATCAGGGTGCGCCCGCCCGTTTTTACGCTTGAAAAGCGAGAGGGAAAAATACTTGATGAGAAGGGGTTTGAATATAAAAGCTACGATGTTTACATCTGCGCTGACAAGCCCATAACGTTTGAGGCTTCAAGCCTAGTCAGGCTTAAAGGCATCGTGCTGCCAAACCCACACACTCAAAACACGACATTGCTGGTCTATGAGGTTGAGTTCCCAGAGGAATTCCACAGCTTCAACGTGGAAATGCTTGAAAAACTACGGATCAGATTCAAGGAGCTCTCTGTTCAAGGGCGAATAGACTGGATTCTATCAAACTTTGAAGTGTACTCACAGATTATTGGGCGCCAAAACCTTGCCTTTGAAGGCTTCCTAACATTCTTTACTCCAACATACATTGAATTGAACGGGAGAGTTGAGAGAGGATGGGGAGACGCCACAGCTATTGGCGATACTACCACGGCAAAATCTGAGACAATAAAGAAACTGATATTGCTGTTGAAAGCTGGAATGCTTATCACGGCAGAAACAGCCTCTGCCGTGGGCCTAGTTGGAGCCGCTATACAATCGGAGAAGGGCCAATGGAGTGTTGAATGGGGCTTCCTTGTTCTAAACGACCGCAAACTCCTAGCCGTTGACGGCGCCCACAAGCTTCCATTCAGCCAGTGGGCAGCCTTGTCAGAATCTGAGCGGAGCGGGGTTGTAACAATCGCTAAGGCAGCTAAGAACAGCGCTTACGCTAGGACTAGACTAATCAAAATTGCGAATGCCGTTGACCGTGAAACGGACAAGTTTTCAACTAAAGCCATGAAGTCTTTTCTCTATCCAGTTCAAGCTTTGCCAACAGTTTTCGACAAGACGGGAATCGCCAGACTAGACATTGCGGTCTTTGCAGATTCCCGAGACGTAAAAGCCAAAGACGTGAACCAGCAGAGAACCCTAGGATACGACCGAGACCTTGAGCTTCTGGCTGAAGCGGTACGCTGGTGCTGGAGCAACAAGGCTAAAGTTGAGTTCACGCCCGAAGCCTTAAAAGAAATATTGAATTCGGCTACAGCCCTCTATGAGAAATATTTCTCTGACTCAGTTCCGTTGACAAGCATTGATATGAAATGGAAGTTGGCAAGGTTATCCGCGGCGCTTGCTTTCATGGTAATATCGACTGGAGATTACAAAACCGTGACTGTGACGGCAGAGCATGTTAAAGCGGTTGTCGCTTTCATTGAAAAGGAATACAGCACTTCAGGTCTGAACACCCTTGCGCAAGAAGACAAGTATGAAACCATAACACTGGAAGACGCTGAACTCCTCATAGCTAGAGTAACCAATCAAACGGAAATCAGTCATGATGTTGTCATGAAAATTCTCAAGTTCATCGTACTGCAGGGAAGAGTCACAAAAGACCAGTTGAAAAGCAGATTCGACCTAGCGGACAAGAACCAGCTTAGACCTTTGCTGGGTATTTTGGAAAGCGAGAAGCTTTTGCGAGGGGGAAGAGGGTATTATCCCACGTCTAAACTGATTGAGACATACAAGATTTTGCCACCCTTGACACCCTTACCACTCTCAGAAAAGAACCCCTCTATAAATGGAAAAGAGGAAAGCGAGCAGCCAAATGTTGAGTATCCCTTTTCTGAGGTTGGCAAGCAGGGCAAGCGTGGCAAAAACACTATGGAACTTGATTCTTCTGTCGTGGCATCACCAGTCTCCACAACTCCCTTGCTGACAAAGGAGAACGTGGATAAGGTTCTCTCAGCCTTAGCGGGAGCCTCTAGAGTTAGAGGATCAGCGCATACCAGCGAAATCGTTCTAGAAACCAAGCTTTCCGAGTCAGACGTGCCAGCAATACTGCAGCAGCTGCAACGAGAAGGCAAAGCCATCAGCATCCACTCCGACTGGTGGAAGGTGACATAGCATGACTTTGATTGGTGCTAGGCGCTGGCGCATTGAACTCTCGGACTGCCGCTGCGGACGCCATTACATTGTTACCGTTGAACCAGTCATCTACGTTGGGAAGGCGGAGTTCAAAAACTTCGCTGCTGCTTTCCGACGCCTGTTCATGGACCTCGAGAAGAAGTGGCGTTGGACCAGAAGCTTCACGAGCCAGATTGAGGCGCAAAACTTCGCGAAGGCCCTGGCTAAATTCTTGGAGGAACTCGCCTACGTCGACAACGGCTCGTTGTGTTTGGCAACGCCAAGAGGGGGGTCTTAAGCCATGAGCGCAGAAAATAACGACGAAACATCAAGACCTGGAAACAGCGAATACATCAGTCGTGTGGACCGCAGGCGCCGTAAGAAAGAACGTCTTTTGAATGCGCCTTTCATAGAGTCCAACAATTTCAGTCCCTTCAAAGAACATGGAAAAGACCATCACGTCCAATTCCGCATCAGCCCATTCGCCGAAAAAGTAGGCTCTGAAGTGGCTGCGCTCTTCAGCATGTCACTTAGCCAATATTGCAAGGCTGTTCTCTACTTGAACTTGGGACTCGTTTTCGAACCGATAGATAGGCGTCGTAAGACCTTCAAGAAACAAGCAGAGCGTTGGCTTGTAGATGAGGAATCGGGAGAGGAGGGTTAACAGATGGTTGAGGCTGAGGTTGGGGAAAACTTGTCTTCCACTCGCGCCTCTTCAACTCCGAAGCGACTTAAAAACGGGAAGTTGGACTCAGTGACTGTCCAGCCGCGCCGGTCCTCAAAACTTCAGCCCAAGAATGCTCTCGGTGACACTACGAGGATCGCGGGCGCCCATCATGCTCGTAGTAATGGCCAAGTCTTGGCATGCCCAGAATGTGGAACGCAGAAGCTCTTCAAGGATGGCTTAAGATACTTGTTCGATGGCGCTGCAGTTCAACGGTGGCTATGCAGAAACTGCGGATACCGCTTTTCTGAGAAAGAGCCCAGGGGCTCTACTCGGCCATTACAAAAAACGTCCGGCATGTCTCAAGAGTCTCAACATGTCTCAATAATTGAGACGCAGTCATTAAAAGGCGAATTGGCCATACTTGTTCCTTGCCGAGTAGGCGCCTCGGAAGGCGAGGCGAAAAACTTGGAAGAAGAAGCCCGACAAGAACTAGCCCAGCGGGAGGGCACGACGCAGACAGCAGTGGATGCTAAGGGTAAAATCCTAGAGTTTGCATGGCACCTGAGAAAGCAGGGTCGCACGCCAGGAACGATCAGCGTCTACGTGAAATACCTGACAGCTCTAGTTAAGCGAGGAGCCGACTTGAATAGTCCTGAAAGCGTCAAAGACGTAATCAGCCAACAGGAACATTGGGGTCCGTCTACAAAGAAACAAGCCTGCATCATCTACGCAGCGTTCTGTTTGAAACATCGAATAAACTGGGCTGATCCGCCAAACTACAAGCCGCAAAGGAAACTACCGTTCATTCCGCTCGAGAAAGAAATAGACGTTTTAATCGCTGCATGCGGTCAAAGAACAGGAACCATCCTTCAAACCCTAAAAGAAACAGGAGCCAGAATAGGCGAAGTCTTAGCCTTGAAATGGACAGACGTCGACTCAGAACATTGCACCATCAGCATAAACAACCCTGAGAAGAACAGCAACCCAAGAATCTTCAAGGTCAGTAACAAACTGATCAGCATGCTCAACGCCTTACCCAAGATTAGCGTCAAAATCTTCAGCGGCCTAAACGCGGGCGTCTCCTCAAACTTTCGCCAGCAGAGAAGACGAGCAGCGTTGAAACTTCAGAACCCACGGTTAAGTCAGATCCACTTCCACACTCTCAGGCATTGGAAGGCTACGATGGAATTCGCCAAGACAAAGAACATTTTGCACGTCATGCAAGTCTTGGGTCACAAGAACATCCAGAACACCATGCTGTACACGCAGCTCATCCAGTTTGAAAGCGACGAATACCACGTGGCTCGTGCCAAAACGTCGACTGAAGAAGACGAGCTGATAAAGGTCGGTTTTGAACTTGTCCGCTACGACGACGTTGAGAAAGTGGCTATCTACCGAAAACGCAAGTAGCGATGCTGAGACTGCTGGTATTTGGTGAAAACAACTCGTAAATGGCTAAATACTCCTTCAAACACTATTCAATTTTCCACATCAACCAAAGCTTACAAGAAGGTAGTCAACTTGAACGGCAAGCCGCTCGTGTCCATAGTGTCCGCAGGGTTATCCAAGTTTGGAAAACTGGAAGGGCTGTACGCGAGAGAGATTTTTGCTCTGGCCGCCAAGGAGGCGTACGACCGATGTCCAAAGTTGAACCCTAAGAAAGACATCAAGGCTCTGTTTGTCGGGCAGATGGGCGAATCCTACGAGCATCAAGGCCACACGGGTGCAACAATGGCAGACTGGGCTGGCTTGCTTCACGTACCTGCCACAAGAACAGAAGCCGCATGCGCATCTTCAGGAGCGGCGTTGAGGGCAGGCATTTACGCCGTGCTTTCGGGTCTGTGCGACACTGTCATGGTCGGCGGTGTTGAAAAGATGACTCATCGAAGCACGGCTGAGGTGACTGAGTACCTTGCCATGGCTTCGGATTACCCGTTTGAACAGTGGAACGGCATAACCTTTCCAGGGCTGTTCGCGTTGATGGCTACGGCGCACATGAACGCCTACGGCACGACTGAGAAGGACTTGTCAATGGTTGCTGTGAAGAACCATTATCACGGCAGCATGAATCCGAAGGCTCAGATACAGAAGGAGATAACCCTTGAGCAGGCTTTGTCCTCGAGAGTGGTCGCTTGGCCGCTGAAACTATACGATTGCTCATTAATCACGGACGGGGCAAGCTGCATAATCATTACCAAACCTGAGTTGGCGCGGAAATACACCGACACGCCAGTGCACATAATCGGAAGCGGACAGGCAAGCGACACCATAGGGCTCTACGAAAGAGAAAGCTTCACTTCACTCAAGGCTGCAAAGATCGCGGCAAAACAAGCCTACGAAATGGCCGCAGTCAAGCCTGAGGATGTAGACTTGGCCGAGGTTCACGACTGCTTCACCATAGCGGAAATTATAGCCTACGAGGACTTGGGCTTCTGCAAGCCAGGCGGAGGCGGAAAACTGGTCGAAAGTGGAGAGACAAGGCTTGGCGGAAGACTCCCCGTGAACACGAGCGGAGGCTTAAAGTCCAAGGGGCATCCCGTGGGCGCGACGGGAACAGCGCAGGCGTATGAAATGTATCTGCAGCTTACTGGACAAGCTGACAAGCGGCAGGTTAGAGACGCTGAGGTCGGGTTGACGCATAATCTTGGCGGTTCGGGTGCTACTGCAGCCGTCCACGTTTACAGGAGGGCTTGACAATGAGTGAGCAGGTGCCGTTCACAATAGAGCAATTCTACAAGTGGGCAAGACAGGGAAAAGTGATGGGTGGAAAATGCAAGAAATGCGGAAAAATCCAGTTTCCGCCGAGACCACTTTGTGACAACTGCCTTTCTCAAGAGTTCGAGTGGACCGAAATCCCAACGAAGGGAAAACTGCTAACGTACACTATCATCCACGTTGCGCCAACACAGTTCCAGTCAATGGCGCCATACGCGGTGGGCATCGTCCAGTTTGAGAACGGATTGAAGCTTCCAGGCATGATTAAAGATGTTGCATTGGAACAGATAAAGATAGGTATGCCGCTTACAATGGTGTTTGAAGCGTGCTCTACGACTGGCCAGTGGCCGCAGTGCCAGAGATATCACTTCAAGCCACCATAGCATAGAATGTTCAGGTTTGTTTTCCACGTTTTCTATTGCTTTTCAGGAGTCCTGCCAACATATTCTATTAAGGACGGCAGGTCTGCGAGCGACGTTATGAAGTAGTTTGCTCCTGAACTGATCAGGTCTTTCGGTGAAGAGACTCCTGTCGGCAAGCCAACGGCAGTCACCTTCAACTCTCTAGCGCACTTCATGTCCATCACGCTGTCTCCGACAACGATTGCCTCATCAGCCTTGACTTTCAGAGCCTTCAGCGCAGCTTCCAAGTGTTCGCTGTTGGGCTTGACGTACTTCACCTTGTCCCTGGGGACAAGTGCATCGAAATAATCCTCAATCTTGAACCGTTTCAGAACGTAGTCTGTGGATCTCTGGCCGTTAACCGTGCACAAGCCCATCTTCAGCTTCATCTCCTTCAAAGCCTTCAAAGCCTCAACAGCGCCTGGAAACAAGCTCGTGTTTTTGGCGGCCTCCAACTCGTATTTTTCAGCGATTGCCAAGGCCTTCTCCCGCGCTTCCACCATGCTCTTTTGAGACTTGTCGTGGTTCTTCATGAAAATCTCAGTTTTCTTCAGCATCTCAAATATGCTTTCATTCAGCGACAGTATTGACGCGGGCAAGCCAATGCTTATTAGAAAGCTTCTCACCTCGGCTCGAACCGCCTTGAAGTCTATGTTGAAAGCCACAATTGTTCCATCCAAGTCGAAGATGACAGCTTTCACAACCATAGCGTCCACTCTTGTCCATCGGTTTAGAACCGTCTAATCGTGTCGTGAAAGAGATATACTTTACGGTAAAGCGAATTAGGCTGCTGGCAGTTTACTTTTCGAGTCTTCAGAATGATATCCCGCCACTAGCATGGCTTAGTAGAAGTAAGTCGAATATTCAACCTCTAACATAATGCTCTACTGATGTGAAATGAGCGTTGAAGAATACACCAAACAGACGCTTTGGCCCATCCTGATCGAAACGGTTCACGCTATGATAATGTATCCAAACCACAAAGCCTACACAAGAGACGTAATCCTTCCTGAAAAGCCCGAAATAACTGCCGCAGAACTGGCTGTAAGGCTTAAGATGCCCTTGGGCGAAGCTGTGGTAATCCTCTATGAGTTGGGTGAAGAGAGGAAAATGAAACCCTAGGAGCGCTATCTGTCTTCTTTTTGCCGTCTCTTGATTGCTTTGTTAAGTCGAAGGTCCTGCTTGTATTTTGTTCTGCATGGGTGTCCTTCTGCCCTGAATATCCGTGGTTCCTTCAGGGTGGTAGCGACAGACCATATTGTGCCGAGTTTTATCTTGTTCTGATGAGAGCACACGTACCCGCTGTGATTGGACAGGATTTTCTGCGCAGCTCCTACATCGATTTCTCCGTTCTGTCGTTTGATTGCTTCGTAAATAGTCGCGTATCTGGGCAGCGAGTCCCAGTTGCAGCGCGCTCTCTCGTCTAAATCTTCCATAACCTGCATTTCTGCGTGAACAAAATGGTTAGTGCAGACCATGAAGTTGTCACCGTTCTCTGGTCGCCGCATCCTTGTCTTGTCGGGGGAAGCTTCAACAACTGCCAAATTGCCCTCCCTGTCGGCGAGAAGATAGTTGTCTGCTGCTGAAAAATGAGCGTTCGAGAGAAGCTTGACTGCTTCTTCTACGTCAGCGCATTTGTCAAGGACGCATCTGAGAGCGAGGCAGAAGCTGACCCCGGGCTTGACTGATTTTCCTTCCACACCACTCATGGCTACGGCCAATCCTTTCTCGTTTACGCCATCTTCTCTTCCGATGAAAATGTCGGTGTGACCGAGGCTCCAGTACCCGTCGTTAGGGCAAGTGAGATAGCCTTCAGTGTATTTCTTGAAGCTGTAGAAGAAGTCGTAGTTTCGTCCAAACACAACATCAGAATTGCTGACCGCTGTGAAGGCACTGCACATGGGTCCAACTTTGAAGGCACCAACGCCAAAAATGAAAGCTGCAGTCTGCTCGTACGAGGCATGACACCCTTCGGAGAATCCCTTGATTTCTTCTAGGATTTCTGGGAAGACCCGTCGAACTTCGCCTTCACTCTTTCTTCCGAAGTCGAGCTTCTCAACTGACTGTTCTGGGACTCTGAAACCATGGTTGTACACGATGGTTCCGTATCCGTAACCCATTTTATGATATGGTCCTCTGACTATGGGGTGAAACACGGGAATTCGCACTCCACTATTTCTTTTTTCCTTTGAAGGCCTTGGCGGCTGAAGAGCATTTCTCCTTCATGTCTTCAAAGGAGCTTCCGACAATCTCGATTCTCCCCAAGTCTCCCTCGCCGAGGCCTCTCTTCACGGCTTCCTGTATCACAGTCATTTTTTCGGGTTTCAAGCCTGCAAGTGCGGCGCCAACTGTTTCGACTGCCACTGCGTCTCTGCCCACCACTAACGTGTTTGTCTCTGTCCTGTATTTGGCGCTGTCCTTCGTCGCATGCGGCATTGCTGCTACTCCTCGGTAAAGGTATGTGCCGTCCAGCACGGCGAGGTCTATTCCTCCTATTGCCTCATAAGCATCCAGCAAGGCTGCGTCGAGTTTTTTGTGGAATCTTGCCTTCTTCGGGTCTGGAACCAAGCCGAATAGGTTCTTGATTATGCTTCCTTTCTCGAAGCCCCGCAGGATGTGAGTGCTGACGAAGACGTTGGGCTTGAAGAGTATGTGTGAGAAGTTCATTTCTTCGTCGGCAATCTTGACTCTTTTCGTGTCTGGGTCATCTGAAAGATTGAAGGGGACAACTCGCTTGGTGAAGAGCTCTTTCCAGATCTGAAGCCTCTCCAGACCCTTGCCCCTGTAATTATCGGATTCAGCCACGTAGATGCGTGGGCCTTTGCTGAAGCAGCTGATGATTGCGTCGAGCACGTTGACCGTGGTGTGGTTTTCTGTCTTGTGGTCGAAGACGCCTACCTTGACAACAACGGATCGCTGAGAACTATTCAGATCGTCTATCTTTCCGATAAGTTCAAACGCGTGTACGAGAGACTCCTTGGGGCTTCCGTCAAACTCGACTAGAGCAACTTTCGATACCATAAGTGCTTCACATCTTCTCTCCTTGTAGGCATCGGCCAAGATAACCGTTTCCAAACCCTGCGGAAACTAATTTCCGCATTCAGCAATTTCATTTGCTAAGAGGCAAATTTATTTGCCCATTAGCAACACAGTAGGTGAAGAGGCAAGGCGCAGCATATGATTGACTCTGAGAAGGCTGAGAAGCTTCTGAAAGCATTGGCAGACAAGTCAAGACTCCAGATACTCGAATGCATACAGGAAGGCACTTCCAACCCGGGCGAAATAGCCAAGGACCTGAATCGGCACAGGTCAACCATCGAAAAACATCTGAGAGTACTTCTGGCGGCGAGGATTGTTGAGAAAGTTCCATCGTTGACCAAGGGCGGCCAGCTTTCGGTTCGGTACAAGGTGCGCGAAAATGCCGTGACGTTGCTGGCTAAGATTCGGGAAGCTATCAAAGAAGACTTGGGCTAAATGATTTGGACGCTTGACGCTTTGAAGGCCAAATAGACTTCTGAGTTGAGCGTTATTCTCATGTCGTGGAAGGAGCTTTTGGTTATCTGAACTATGAAGGGTTTTCCAACATCAATTCTGAGCCTCACAACTGGGCCCAAGTCCTGAATCTCAGTTACGTTGCCTCTGAGAACGTTTCTTGCGCTGGATTCAAGTCGGTTCTTGGACAGTATGATGTCTTCTGGGCTGACGAAGATCGAGACTTCACCAGTGTTCGGGGCTGTTGCCGTTAATTGCACGCCGTTTCCGATGTCTATTGACGTGGTTCCTTCCTTCGTCATCTTTGCGGTTCCTCTGAAAGTATTTTCCACTGCCGCAAAACTTGCCAAAGTCTTCGAAAGCTTGCCGAAAATCTCCGCGGGAGTTCCCGCCTCGCTGATTCTGCCGTTGTCCATCAGGGCGATTCGGTTGGGGAGATTCTTGGCCTGAAACATGTTGTGCGTCGCAATCACGATCGTGGTCTTCAGCTCGCGATTCGCGGCAGCTATTGCTTCTTCGGCGATTGAAGCGTTTTTCGGGTCCAAGTTAGCAGTAGGTTCATCCAAGAGGAGAAGCTTGGTGTTTAGCACCAAAGCTCTCGCTAGTGCGACTCTCTGCTGTTCTCCGCCAGAAAGCTTCTTCGCCTGTCTCTTCTCGAAGCCCTCCAGCCTGACAAGTTTCAATGCCTTGCTGATTTCTTCGTCAATCTTGCTTTTAGGCGTTTTTCTTATTCTCAAGCCGTAGGCTACGTTGTTGTAGACTGAGGTGCTGAAGAGTACGGTTTTCTGGAAAACCATAGTGCTTTCAAGGCGCATCTGCTCAAGGTTCTTGTTCGCGACCCTTCTTCCATCAAAATGCACCTCGCCCTTCGTAGGCTTCTCGATGAATGCTAGAATCTTGAGCAGCGTTGTCTTTCCTGAGCCGTTGGGTCCGAGGAAAGCCAGTGCTTCGCCTTGGTTGATTTTCAGGTTTATGTCTTCCAACACGGTCTTGTCGTCGAAAGCCTTTGTGACGTTTTTCAATTCAGCGATTAGGGTCATTTCTTTCTCCTTTGAACGAGATTCAAGGCCAAGTTTATTCCGAAAACCATTACAAGCAGGATTATTGCCAGAGCCATAGCCACGTCTATGTTGTTGCTGTCTATTTCAAGCTTGATGCCTGTGGTCAAAAGCTCTGTAACGTGTGCTATGAACCCGCCCACAAACACGGCTACGCCCAGTTCTCCAATCGCACGGTTGAAACTTGCTATTCCGGCAAGAAAAATGCCGTCCAAAGCTTCTCTTAGAACCGCGAAAGTGGCTTGGGACTCTGAAGCCCCCAAAGTCTTGGCAAGATTCGCTACGTCTGGGTCAACTGCTTCTATTGCTGAGGTTGCCAGGCTCACAACTATGGGCGCAACGAGTACTGCTTCGCCGATTATTATGGCCGTGGGAGTATACAACAGGCCCAAGAAGCCAAGAGGTCCATTTTCTCGCGAGAATATCATGAATAGGAAGAAGCCAAGGGCTACTGTCGGTATGCCTATCAATGAGCTGAATATCGTCTTGACTAGAAATTTGCCCCTGAAATTCGAACGCCCCAAAAACATCGCTATCGGGATTCCCCAGAGAGCAGCAATCAAAGTAGCAGAACCTGAAACAAACAGCGACCGCAACGTTATCTCGGCTATCCGTGGGTCACCAGAAAAAATGAGCTGGAGAGCTTTTAACAGGCCATCCAAGATGTTCATTGGCTTTCTTTCCGTCTAGCTATAGAGTTCTGGGTATCGAGGGTCCCGATATTCTAGTGGGCATTCTGTCCCGTTGATGAACGCGTAGTCTTGTATCCATTGAACTATCTGTGAAGTCGAGTTCTGCTTAAGTAGCTGAACGGTGCTGTGGAAGAGGCTTTCTCCGTATTCATCTTTTCCATAGTTGTCTATCAGTTGCTGGCAGTCGTCTGAGATCAGGTATTTTATGAAGGTTATCGCGTTTGAAAAGTTGACGCTCGGGTGGCGTGTCTGGTTGACTGCCATCACGCTGTAGACATTGAGCAGGTCTTTCGTCTCGGCCAAATGCTGCACTAGAGATATTGTGTGGTCTTTTGCCAGTTTTAAATATGTGCCGATGTCTGAAAGTGTATATGCTCCGAATTCGTTGGCCATGTTCAGCGTTGCGCTCATGCTCGATCCTGCGCTGGCGTACCATGATTCTTGGGATATTTGTGTGTAGTTGTAGCTGGCTTTTGTCCACAAGGTCTTCTCCTTCGTGTGGGTTCCCGAACCGTCTCCTCTGGATACCCACGCCCGTGTATTGTTGCTTCTTCCGTAGTCAACTATTTTTTTCAAGGCGTTTGTCGTGGTTGATCCGTTGATGCCCGCTGGATCTGAGGCTGGACCCA
>PEWI01000109.1:0-2386 GCA_002779555.1 Candidatus Bathyarchaeota archaeon CG07_land_8_20_14_0_80_47_9
AAGTTGTCACGTTACAAAAAGACCTCTTAGCAGAGGCCGCAACTATCGAAAAGTCTAAAAAAGAATTAAAGTTCGCTGACTTCATTAATAGAGAAAGCTTCGAAACTTCACATGAGAATGTGAAGGCTTCAAGGCGAGAAATTAAAAAAGTTGCTAAAAAATTATGTGCAGACATTTTAAGTTTGGTTAAACTTCCGGACCCGGAAAGAATCTTGAAACAGTATCCTTTCGAGCTTTCTGGAGGTATGCGTCAAAGGGCGATGATTGCCATGGCTTTGGCTAGGAGGCCGTCTATTTTTATAGCTGATGAAATTACGACAGCGTTGGATGTAACGATTCAAGCTCAGATACTCCATCTGCTTAAGGAACTTAGGGATAAGATTGATGCATCAACTTTGATGATAACCCATGATCTTTCAGTGGCTGCCGAAACAGCGGATAGAATAGCCGTTATGTATGGCGGAAACGTTGTGGAAGTAACCTTTACGCCAGACTTATTCAAAAAAACGCTTCATCCTTATACCCAAATGCTTCTGAAAGCTATACCGAACATAGCAAAACCAACTGACAGGTTGGAATCTATACCTGGAACTGTTCCAGAAATGATTAATCCCCCCTCCGGCTGTCGCTTTCACCCGAGATGTAAATATGCAATGGATATATGCACTAAAGAAAGACCTAAACTTGAGGAGGTTGAAAAAGGACATGAAGTCGCTTGCTATCTCTACTGAAGATGAGATCAAACCAAGTGATTTATTGACGGTTAATAACTTGAAGGTTTGGTTTCCAATAAAAAGCGGTGTTGTTCAAAGGACAATAGGGTACGTAAAGGCTGTCGATGGAGTTAGCTTTAATGTGAAAAAAAATGAAACCCTAGGGGTTGTAGGCGAATCTGGCTCAGGCAAAACTACACTTGCAAGAGCCATTCTTAGACTAATAAAACCAAAAGACGGAGCAGTCTATTTTGACGGCGTAAACGTAGTAAAGGCAAACAGACCACAGATGAAAATGCTGCGTCAAAAAATGCAAATAATTTTTCAAGATCCTTACGCATCTTTAGACCCTAGACAAACTGTTAGTTCGCTTCTACGTGAGGCAATGTTGATACATGGCATTACAAAAAATAAAAATGAAGCAACTCAAAGATCTCTAGAACTTCTTAGAAAGGTTGGGTTAGATGAGGAACATTTATACCGCTTTCCTCACGAATTCAGTGGCGGTCAGAGACAAAGAATTGCAGTAGCCCGAGCATTAGTTGCAAATGCTAAATTCCTAATATTGGATGAACCCACATCTTTCCTCGACGTTTCTGTTCAAGCATCAGTGCTCAACCTTCTTAAGGATCTTCAAAAAGAGTTCGATCTAACTTATTTGTTCATAACTCACAACCTAGCTGTCGTCCATCACATGAGCGATAGAGTTGCTGTTATGTACCTAGGCAAGATTGTGGAGTTAGTGGATAAGGGCAGCATCTATTACGATCTTAAACACCCATACACGTATCAGCTTATGGCGGCTATACCTCTACCAGAGCCGGAAGCGAAAAAGAAGGAAGTGCTTCTTGAGGGTGATGTTCCAAGTCCAATAAATATTCCACCTGGCTGCCGTTTTCACCCGAGATGTAAATATGCAACAGAAAAGTGTAGAAAGGAAGAGCCAACGCTTGTTGAAAGAGATGGGCATTTGGTTGCGTGTCATTCTGAAGTAGACTTTTCGGCAGAAAAGGAAACTGGTGAATCTGCGGATGGGTGATGAAAAGAAAGAGAAGCAGAAACTTGACTGGAAAGATTATATAGCTATAATAATTGCGATGCTTACAACAACTCTTCTTCCATTGTTGGTCATCATCTCAATTCTTGTGATAATTGTGATAATAGTTTCACGTTTTATATTCTAACTGGATTATTCCTTCAATTTTTCTCCAATTGTTCCAACTTCTTCTTAATCAACTCGTTAACTATGTTCGTGTTTGCTTTACCACGTGCTTCTTTCATGACTATGCCCATGAGAGGACCGAACGCTTTTGCACCGCTTTCTTCAATTAAATCCTTGTTATTCTTAATTACGCCATCAACCATTTTCTCTAGCTCTTCTCTTGAAAGAAGCTTTAAACCTAGGTTGTCGACTGCTTCCTGTAGACTTTTTCCTTCATGTTTTGAGAGCCAAACTGCGACATCTGGTATGGCTTCTTTGGTTAGTTCCCCCTTGCCTAAGCACTTGAATATTTCTCGCATTTGATTGTCTGAAACTTTCTCAATTTGGATGCCGTCACGTTTCAATGCCTTCAGAGTTTCAGTCATAAACGCTGCCACAGTTGTGGGAGAAACGCCACTTTCCTTTACTACGGTTTCAAACAGTTCCCCATATTCCGAATCAAGAATCTGCC
>PEWI01000109.1:2547-3191 GCA_002779555.1 Candidatus Bathyarchaeota archaeon CG07_land_8_20_14_0_80_47_9
CGCATGTAACGCGACGTCCCATCTGGATTTGGCGCTCGCGTTTCCTGCGGCACGCCCTCAATTGATTCTCGAGCTCTCTCGACAACCGCTTTCAAAGCGTCTCTCGCGTTTTCAGGGCTATCGCCGACGAAGACGACAGCATCTTGTTCTCCTGCTTTGACGGTTCTTCTCAACTCTTCAATTTCCTCTTGCGTTATGCCGTAAGCTGGCATCTCGTCAGTGTGAAAGATTCCGCCAACTTTCCCCCAGAACCTCGCTCTGTCAGCCATCTCGGTTCCAAGACGGAAGTCTGGAGCAAGTTCGCGTTTCAAGAAGTCTCTGAATCTTGGGAGTTTCGCCGCTAGAACCTGCTGGTTCTTGTCTACGGCTTTTCGGATAACCTTGCATTTTGTCTGCCTGAAAACGTCTGTCACGTCAAGAAACTCTTCACTTATCTCTTCCTTGCTGGCTCCAATCTTCTTAAGTTCTTCACTTATTTTTATCAGGTTTAGTTGGCGCTTGACTTCATATTCCACGACAAGTGGAAGCTGCTCAAGCTCTTGTAGCCCCTTGATTTCTGTCAAGGCGCCGTTTGGGACTGATATGTTTATGTCTTGGCGGATCGTGCCCAATCCGCGTATGACCTTGCCAGTGGCTCTCAAAAT
>PEWI01000059.1:0-1429 GCA_002779555.1 Candidatus Bathyarchaeota archaeon CG07_land_8_20_14_0_80_47_9
ATGCTGCCTCCGCCAGGTTCTTAGCGCGTTCTTTCACAACCCCGTTAAGGCCCTCGTTTTGCAGAGGGCTTTCGGAGAGCTCAAGGCAACCATGATAAGTCTTGGGTAGATAGAGAATATTGATAGTGTGTTCATAAACGTTTTATCAAGCGTCGAACTTCAACGCAAACATCCCTCGAGGAATGACGAGCAAAGAAGATGATTAGATGACTGGACGTGCTACAGAGTCTTCAGCGGAAGTAGTAGACGACTTGAATCAGAAAAAGCCGATGAGAGTTTTGCATGTTGATGATGAACATAGCTTATTGAAAAGAGAAGCTCTTCAAGAATCTGAGGAAAGATACAGAACGTTGTTCGAGGAGGCGATGGACGCTATCTTCGTCGCCGATGCTGAAACAGGTATTTTGATAGACTGTAACCGTGCGGCGACGGAGTTAGTCGGCAGAACAAAAAAGGAACTGATCGGCAAACACCAGCGGATCCTCCACCCCCGGCAAGAAATTGTGGAAGAAGGAATAAGCAAGACTTTCAAGCAGCACCTTAAAGAAAAAAAAGGACAGGTTTTGGAAGCACAGGTCATTACGAAAAAAGGCGAAATCAAAGAAGTAGCAATAAAAGCCAATCTCATGGAGCTTAGAGGTAAAAAAGTGCTTCAGGGAATATTCAGAGACATCACCGATCGCAAGCAAATGGAAAATGCCTTGCGAAAAAGTGAGGAAAACCATCGGAACATATCCAACAAGATGTTGGGTTTGATGAAAAGCTCTGCCGTACTGCTCACCTCAGCGGATCTCCACGAGCGACTGCAAACCATCCTAGACGTCGTTTGCGAGCAGGGATGGAGAAGAGCGGTCATAACTCTGAAGAACGAAAAACTGGAAACAACAGATATTGTAACAGCAGGATTAACCAACGAAGAAGAAGAGCGTCTGAGGGGTCATCAGCCATCTGGTGAAGTATTACGTGAACGCCTGAGTTCTATGTTTGAACAGTATCGCTTGGGTGAATTCTACTATCTGCCTTGGAGCAACGCACTTGTTCAAGAACAGTTCAAGCACGCAGTCCCAAGTAAGATGAAAAAGGAGGAGATGGTTGACTGGAACCCTGACGATTTGCTGTATGTACCATTGCGATTGCCCGGCGGCAAAGTCGTGGGCATAATGAGTATGGATGACCCTGAAGATGGCCGACGACCGACCAAAGAATCACTTGCCCCTCTTGAACTGTTCGCCCATCAAGCTGCCACAGCCATCGAAAACGCAAAACTAATACAACAAGTCAAGGAATATGCGCAACACTTAGAGGAAAAGGTAGAAGAGAGAACCAAACAGCTGAAAGAAACGCAGAAACGACTTGTCAACTCCGAAAGACTTGCTGCCATAGGAGAGTTAGCAGCCATGATTGGTCACGACTTGCGCAACCCGTTAAC
>PEWI01000059.1:1541-3088 GCA_002779555.1 Candidatus Bathyarchaeota archaeon CG07_land_8_20_14_0_80_47_9
ATCATAAACGACCTCCTGGAATACTCAAGAGAGACAAAGCTTCTTGATTTGAATGAGAGCAACCCCAAATCAATCGTACAGAAAGCCTTATCCGCTGTCAAGATTCCCGAGAAAGTTCGGGTAGCAGATCTAACAAGAGCCCAGCCGAAGATAAAAGTTGATACAGACAAAATGAAGAGAGCCTTTATAAACATAATCAAGAACGCCGTTGACGCCATGCCCAAGGGCGGCAAACTGACAATAGAAAGCAGGGAATCAAACGGTGATTTGGAAATTGTTTTCTCGGACACAGGGGTTGGCATGTCGGAGGAAACTTTGAGGAACATTTGCAGGCCGCTCTTCACCACTAAAGCGAAGGGAATGGGTTTTGGCCTGTCTATCTGCAAGCGCTTCGTTGAGGCACATGGTGGCAGAATCTCTGCAAGAAGCACCATTGGTAAAGGAAGCACGTTCACTGTAACGCTTCCTATTCAGCCTTGCTCAGAAGAAAGTGAGAAAGTCTGGGTGAACATGCCTGAACACTTGTTGTCAATAGATAGAGCACAAAAGGGCAGAGTTGACTCTTTAGAAAAGGTTGCAGACAAATCATAATCAATTAAGAAGACTCGTTATGAGTAGAGAGGCTATGGACATAGAGGATGTGTTATGCTCAAAAACCAGATTGAAGATTTTGGAGCTTCTGATGAAGTCTGAGCTTCTCAACACTTCTGAAATTGATAAGCAAGTCGGCGTGAGCCACTCGAAGGCAAAGGAGCATTTGAAGATTCTTGAGGACGAGGGCATTCTTATATATAGAATGTTTGGCAGCAGAACTCGCCTCTTAGACGCACGTGAAAACGTTTCGGCACGCCGCAAACACCCGCCAGAGCGCGCGCGCTAAGACCAATATTCAACCGTAAAACCCACAAAAAAAGAGGGATTGTGCGGGTGACGTCTCCACTGGGTGGCGGGTTCAAATCCCACCCCCGGCTCAGGGGATAAGCTTGGGCAGGGTTATAGAAGAGAACCAATTCCTCTGCAACGAATAGAAAAAGAGGGGGTGTGCGGGAGACATCTCCCATGCTGTTCTAATGTGTCTGTTTCTGGACACTGTTCCTTCGAGGAACCAGAAAGTCCTTAAACTTTTCAATGAACCATAATTGAAGGTGAGATTGCTTGGTCAATCTTGTTGGAGAATGGGAAGTATTAGAGGATTACGCTGGGGACAAGCAGGGCTAGCAATCGACAGCAGACTTGTCAAAACACGGAAGATCCCTCATACGGTTGCCAAGTAAATGAGTTAAATCTAAGATATGACAACTTCAATCAATGATGCAGACCAAAAAACTTGGGCGACCGCGAGAATGGGTCTTAAACGAAGAAATCATTGAAATACATAAACTATCGACTGAACTGAAAACACAAAATCCCGAGGCGCACTGGCCTGACATTAAAGACATGTTGAAAACCCAACTAGAGCATAGGGGAAGGAAAGACCTTTTGTTGAAACTGGACAAGCTCTGGGGTCTAATGAAGCAGGTCATTCCATTGCCCCCGCAATGCATCTG
>PEWI01000013.1 GCA_002779555.1 Candidatus Bathyarchaeota archaeon CG07_land_8_20_14_0_80_47_9
TGAAAGCCGATAACGCTTATATGAGGGTTGTGTGATAACTGCTTGTGTCTGTCGCCACTCCAGCAATGGAGCATACTGTTAGGGTGGACAGACTTGAACGTATCTCCAACCTTTGGGGAAGTGCCATCTTCTCTTCGGGAAGGAGTAGTGCCATCGTGACTGTGGCTGAGGTTATCCGTGTGAGGAGCCTCGAACCCCGCAAGCTTCCGGAAGCGTGAGCGAACCTGCGACCCTATGGCAGGGCGAGAAACAAGCGGAGTGGTGGAAGCCCCAGCCTTCAGGCTGAGGGAGGAAGTCACCCTTTTCCAAAGACTTTCAGAAGCAGTAGTTCTATAGCCGCCTTACGGTCAACAACTTCTAAAGCGTTTGGTGTTCGTTATTTCTGTATGTAAAAGATGAGGACACATTTGAATCTATTAAGCAGGCTGAAGAGGATGTGAAGGCTGGGATGGTCAGGGACTGCGATGATTTCTTCGAGGAGCTGAAACACTCTGGAGAAATATGGCCTTAACTCGCGCGACAGATGTTGTGGTTGACGAATCTCATCCAGAATTTGTGTTAACAGGGCTTGAAATGTCCTCTGTTGTGAACTAGCTCCCACGCTTTCTATAGCATGGGGTCTTCTTGCGGGGTTCTTTAATAGAAACGAAGGAAGAAATCAAGGTTCCCGCGTGATTTCGCGTATTTCCCTGATTCTCTTCGGATCTAGCGAAACTTCCAAACCATAACTGGTGATTTTTGGGATGATGTAACCTTTTCGGATAAGATTCTTCAACGCTTTTTTCACGTTGCCTCTCTCGTGCTTTGGGAAGCCCTTTTGGGATATTATCTGCAGAAGTGTGTTTTCCGCCTATGTAATGCTCGTAAAGCATTTTTTCGAGGATTTTCTTTTCAATCTCGTTTGTCATGGTTTGATGTCTCAGTTATTGCGTGTATGTCACAGTTGTGTTTAAGCATTACGTGAATGTCATATTTGAAGGTCATTGAAGTAATATTTATAGGTCACATCAATCATAAACAAATACAAAGGAGAACAAAATGAAAGACCTCAAAACAGAAAAAGCACTGGAAACAGGACCGCTAGAACGCTTATACAGCGGCGTAGCATCGGCAAAAATACTAGACTTTCTAACGCTATTCCACGACTACGACTACAGCAAAATGGACGTGGCAAAAAACAGTGGCGTAAGCTTCCGCCACGCCCTAAGAGAAATAGCAAAACTCGAAGAACTGGGCCTAATCAAACAAACCAGAACAGTAGGCCACGCCCAAATGTACAGACTCAACACAGAAAACCCTGCAGCAATCCTCCTGCGCAAATTCGCACTAGAAATAGCAGGACAAGAAGCGCAGAAAATAGCCGACCAAGAAATCGCAAAAGAAGAAGCTGCCAAGCAAGCCCAAAAAACCGAAACCGTCACGGCTTAACCTTTTCAATCGTCTTCTAAGCTTCAACTGAAGACAAAGGTTAAGGCTTCGTCTTCAAAACTGTATCCAATTTCTCGTCAGACAGCTTATCAAATAAAACTGGATAAAATCGCAGCAATATTGATTAAATCAAAAGCGATCCTCTTCAACTCTAAGGTCTTGTGTGTTTATGTTCTTTGCGAAGCTTCTCATTTCTTTCATGGGTTTTTGAGGGATTAGATGGAGGACGCCGTCTTTCTCTATCACGACGATTTTTTGTCCCAGTATGAGGTTTAGTTTTTCTCGGATGTCTCGGGGAATTACAACCTGAAATTTTGATGAAAGTGTTACTGTACCCATATTGATGTCTTCATTGTTTAACGATGTTAATTTGATATTTGATCTCCTTGCGTATGCCATATGCATTTCTAGTTTGTATGTGTAAGTCTGGGCAAAGTTTTTTTAGGTATTGGTTCAGATATGGTCCATATGGTTCAGAAAAGAGACGATTTGGATTCAGAAATAATCCTTTTCTTGCTCAGACGTGAATCCCACGTTAGAGGCATAGCTAAACAGTTGGAAAGATCTCATTCAACAGTTTTAAGAAAGCTGAATGATTTGCTTGAAGAGAACGTGTTAGACTGGAGGATGGAAGGAAAAAACAAGGTGTTCTTCATAAGGAAGAATCTGCAAGCAAAGACACGTGTTTTTAACGCAGAACGTTACAAGCTGATGAAACTGTTGAAAAAATACCCTGAACTCAATGTAATCGTGGAAGATCTGTTGAAGAAGTGTGATGAAAAACTAGTAATCCTTTTCGGCAGTTATGCTAAGTTTATGGCCAACAGAAACAGCGACATCGATGTGTTCGTAGAGACAAAGAACGGAAGAGTAAAGGAAGAATTGGAGTCTGTTCATTCTAGGGTAAACGTCAAGATCGGAGAGTTTGATTTGGATTCTTCATTGGTTAAAGAAATATTAAAGAATCACGTGATACTGAGGGGTGTTGAGGATTTTTATGAGAAGACAAGGTTTTTTGGCTAGACTTGCAAAGGAAGGAAAATTGGAGATTGTGGAACCCTCGGAAGAAATATGTTCTGCATACGTGGGCAAGGCTGAA
This sequence comes from Candidatus Bathyarchaeota archaeon CG07_land_8_20_14_0_80_47_9, assembly GCA_002779555.1. Taxonomy (GTDB): domain Archaea; phylum Thermoproteota; class Bathyarchaeia; order Bathyarchaeales; family Bathycorpusculaceae; genus 20-14-0-80-47-9. The sequence continues at coordinate 2,528 of PEWI01000013.1, forward strand.
AAATAGTTAAGATCAGCAAGAATTCTTCTTGAAAACGGGTTGTACGAAAATTCTGTTTCGATGTCTTATTATACAATGTACAACTCTCTGACGGCTCCACTTTTTAGAACAGGAATAAAATGTGAAAATCATTCTGGTTCAATAATATTGCTCATGAAGTTGTTCAGGAAAGTTGACCTCACCAACATCATCTCTTTCGCAAAGAGGGAGAGAGTAGACAAGCAATACTATGTGGATTTTGAACTCACAGAGAAATCAGCAACGGATTTGTTGGAAAAAGCAGAGAATTTTTTGGTTAAAATGAAACTGGTAATAAGGGATCTTAGACTTGAGCAAATTAATGAGATTAGAGGCAAGTTGAAACTCGTAATGGAGAATTAGAATCCGTTTTTTTGTGCATATGGAAAGTGTGTTCATTCCTTTTCTGGATGGAGTTTATAGGGGATGTGGATGGTTAGGCTTTCTAGGGTCTTAGTGACTGGTGGGGCTGG
>PEWI01000256.1 GCA_002779555.1 Candidatus Bathyarchaeota archaeon CG07_land_8_20_14_0_80_47_9
GAGCCGTGTGGTTAAGTACATTTTTGTCACGGGCGGCGTTTTGAGTTCAGTTGGCAAGGGGATTTTGACTTCTTCAATTGGCAAGATGTTGCAGGTGAGAGGTTCGAAGGTTACTGTCATAAAGATTGATCCTTACGTGAATGTTGATGCTGGAACCATGAACCCGTACATGCACGGCGAGGTCTACGTGACTGACGACGGCGGCGAAACCGACCTAGACCTGGGATGGTACGAGCGGTTTCTTGACCTGAGCCTGAAAAAGGAGAACAATCTGACGACGGGTCTGGTGTACAAGACGGTGATTGAGAAGGAACGCCGCGGCGACTTCCTAGGCAGATGCGTGCAGATCGTGCCACACGTCACGAATGAAATTAAGAGTCGCATACGGGCTGTTGCGAAAGATGCCTGTGCCGATGTGGTTTTAACTGAAGTCGGTGGCACAGTCGGAGACATTGAAGGCCAACCTTTTCTCGAAGCCATTCGGCAAATGCGCTTGGAAGAGGGTTCTGAAAACACGTTGTACGTGCATGTTGCGCTGGTTCCGATCTTGGACGTGACGAAGGAGATGAAGACTAAGCCTCTTCAGCACAGCGTGAACGAGTTGCGGCGCATCGGCATTCAGCCAGACATTATCGTGGCTCGGAGCCCTAAGATGATTGATTCCGAGTCTAGGATGAAAATAGCGTTGTTCGGCACAATTCCGGAAGATGCCGTGTTCTGCTCCTACAATGTCGAGGCGATCTATCAGGTTCCTCTAATTCTTGATGAGCAAGGCATGGGCGAATTCATCTGCAAAAGACTCGGTTTTCTAGAGCACAAGCAGGACTTCAAAGAGTGGAGGAAGTTTGTGGATGCAATGCTGAACCCTGAGTACGAAGTGAAAATTGCGTTGGTCGGCAAGTATGCTGGATTAACAGACAGTTATGTGAGCATGAACGAGGCACTGCGACACGGCGGAGCAGCATGCAAGGCAAGGGTTTGCATAAGCCACATTGAAGCTGAAAGTTTTGAGAAGAACCCAGACAAGCTAGAAACACTGAAAACGTTTGATGGCGTGTTTGTTCCATATGGCTTTGGACCAAGAGGAACTGAGGGAAAAATAATGGCAATAAGGTTTGCAAGAGAGAATGGCATTCCTTTCCTCGGCATATGCTACGGCTTCCAATTAGCTGTGGTAGAGTTTGCAAGGCATGTTTGCGGTTTGGAAGGGGCAAATAGCACCGAAATCGACCCGAACTCCTCATATCCAGTCATCGACTTGATGCCAGAGCAGAGAGGGATTGAAGCCAAAGGGGCAACCATGCGGCTGGGTTCACACAAGATTGTCATCGAGCCGGGCACGATTGCGTGCGCACTTTACAAGGGCGACGAGGTCTATGAGCGTCACAGGCACAGGTTTGAAGTGAACGTGGATTACCTGCAGAGGCTCAAGGAGAAGGGTCTGACATTTTCCGGGAAAAGCACTGATGGCAGGCGCATGGAGATTCTGGAGCTGCAAGATCGATTTTTCTTCTTTGCTTCACAGTTCCACGGCGAATTCAAGAGTCGTCCAGGAAGACCAGACCCTGAATATTACGGCTTTGTCAGAGCATGCTTGGACAAAAAACTGGGCAAGTCCAAAGCCGAGTTTAGGTGAATGGTTCCGTATTCGATAAAAGCCTCGAGCGAATCAGGCTATTGTTATGGTGAGGATGCTGATGGGGGAAGAGGAATCCTCAGTTGCCAAAGAATATCGCACCCGTTTGGAGAGTGCTGTAAGTTATGGGGAAGTCTGGGACATCGTCAAGGACAGTGTGGATTTCTCAGTGCACAAGCGCAGAGCAGGAATGATGCTCTTCCTGGACGACTTGCCCATCCAGCTTGGCGCTTACCACCCGGTAGGGACGAACAACATTGTTTTGAATCGTACGTTGGTTCAGATCGTTGAGGCCACAGTTGAGTCGAGGCGCGTCGTTAACGCTCTGATTTACAATCTGCTGGTTCATGAGTATCTACACGCGTTAGGCGAATATTCTGAAGTCGAGGTCAGACGGATGGTCTACGAGATCGCCAGGAAATGCTTCGGAGAGGAATACATTGTGACTGAGGTTGCCAAGCGGAGCCCGTGGTCTCTGCTTAAAGGAATTCCACTGCAGAGTGTCAACGCTCCCAAGAGAGTGATGGAAATCGTGAAAGACTTCGAAAAAACAGACAGATACATTGTGTAGCATACAACTCACCAACTGACGTTCATAATGAGTTCAATGAGTGCATCTTTCAGTTTTTTGATTGAACCGGATTGATAAAAAGAAAAGCCTCTCTATTAGCAGAAGTCTAAAATTTCGGGCAGTCAATGTATTAGTCGGTGGTTTACTATCATGGCTGGAGTTGGAATCGGCGAAACTACTGTCAATTCCTTCGTGGAGGGCAGCAAGGCACTTGTCAGCAGTGTAAAGACTGCGAGCAACGTCAAGGAGAGTGTTCTGCGTTCTGTAGACCTGATCGGCGGTTTCAGCAAGGTTGTTGAGAAAGGCGATGAGATACTATTGAAGCCCAACTTCAACACAGGAGACGCTCCGCCCGGTTCAAGCGACCCAGATTTTGTCAAAGCTGTCATAGAGTTGCTGTACGAATATGGAGCCTCTAAGGTCATTCTCGGAGAGTCATCAATGTTTTCTCTTTGCACTCGCAAGATCTTGGAGGAAACAGGCATGCTCCAGAAGGCTGAAGAGGCTGGCGCTGAAGTTGTTCCCTTTGACGAAGGCAAGTGGGTGAAGGTCTCCAATGGCGGAAAATATCTGAAGACCGTAAGTCTGCCTGAAACTGCCCTGAAAGTAAAGAAGCTTGTCTACGTTTGCTGCATGAAAACTCACAGGTGGGCAAGGTTTACCCAGAGTCTCAAGCTCGCCGTTGGCTTTATGAAGCCTGGCGAAAGAATGCGACTGCATGCAAGAAAGCTAGAGGAGAAGATTGCCGATTTGAATCTGGCTACGCATCCGAACCTCATAATCATCGAT
>PEWI01000181.1:0-1058 GCA_002779555.1 Candidatus Bathyarchaeota archaeon CG07_land_8_20_14_0_80_47_9
GAACCCATGCTCTACCCAGAGCGTGCCATAGCCATGTTCAGGAAAGCTAGCCAACTGGAGATTCCGCGAGTAGAGATTCTCACAAACGGCGTTTGGGGGAAGGACAAAGCAGAGGTTGAGAAGCTTGCGAAAAAGCTGAAAGGCGCAGGCCTGAACACTCTGGGGATAAGCGTTGATGCTTTTCACCTTCAATACATACCGCTTGATTATCCGCGAAACGCTGCAGAGGCCTCGATTAAGGCAGGAATTGAAGACGTCGCATGGAACGTTGCCGTCATTGAATCTTTGGACGCGTTGAACGAATACGACGCGAAAACCAACGAGATTCTGAAAACGCTTCAGCCTGTAGGAATCGAAGCCCACATACACAAGGTTGTTTGTGTCGGACGCGCAACGCAAACGTTACGTGAGTATTTCCAGCAGACTTCACTAGAGGGACCTTGCGAAGGAGAGCCGCCGATCGGCAACGTACTCGTAAGTCCAGAAAGCATATGCATCGAACCGTCAGGCTCAGTTGATGTCTGCTGGCACTTACCTCTTGGAAACGCAAAAGTCAAACCCTTAAGCCAGATGATAAGCAAGTATGATTGGCGAAACAGCATAATCACCGAAATTCTAGTCAAAGAAGGCCCCATCGGACTAGTGAAACTCGCCAAAGTGCACAAGCATCGATTCAAATTAGATGATTACTTTACCAAGTGCCACTTATGCATAGAAACAAGAAAAGCGCTCAAGCCTCACCATCCAGAAGCATACTCATAAAAAGTTCTCGTTGACACGCATTGAGACTCTTCGCGCGGGAAGCAAGGAGATTCTTATAAAACAGTCCACATTCTTGTCTTTCAGAAACAGAGTACTGACTTAGGAAAGGAAGATCTCTTGGACACTTTGATTTCGCCTACGCTCATTAAGGCAATGGAGAAGCAGAAATACCATTTTGTCGGTAGGCACTCGGCTGTCAAAAGGTGCAGATGGCTCTACGAAACGCTGGTCCATGACAGGCCATGCTACAAACAGAAGTTCTACGGGATAAAAACACATCAATGCATCCAAATGAC
>PEWI01000181.1:1072-3186 GCA_002779555.1 Candidatus Bathyarchaeota archaeon CG07_land_8_20_14_0_80_47_9
ACTGCACACAACAATGTCTGTTTTGCTGGAGAGCCCAAAGCGGCGAGCTTCAAACAGAATGGAACGAAACCATAATGCCCATGATGGATACACCAGAGGAAATTGTTGAGGGAAGCATCAAGGCACAACTTGCAATCTTGACAGGGTACAAAGGGAATGAGAAAGCGAACAAACAGAAATTCAGAGAAGCTCTGAGACCTAGGCATGTGGCCATAAGCCTAACAGGAGAGCCGACACTTTACAAGAATTTGGGGGAACTGATCCGAGCCTTTCACAGAAGGGGGTTCACCACCTTTCTCGTTTCCAACGGAACCGTGCCCTCAGCCTTGGCTGAGCTGAATGAGGAGCCGACACAACTTTACATCTCTGTCTGCGCCCCCGACGAAGAAACCTATAGATGTGTTTGCCGCCCTCAGATTCCAAAAGCGTGGGAAAAGCTCAATGAAACTCTGGCACTTCTTCCCAGTTTCAAATGCCCAACAGTTTTCAGAATAACGTCAGTACGAGGTCTAAACATGAGCGACGCGAAAGGTTACGGTGAACTCGTTGAAAAGGCCAAGCCCACTTATATCGAGGCTAAGGCTTACATGCACGTTGGATTTTCTAGGCGCCGCCTAGTCTTTGAAAATATGCCTGGCCATAAGGAGATGAGAGCATTTGCAGCAAGGTTGGCGGCTGAAACAACCTACGATATAATTGATGAATCAGAAGAAAGCCGAGTTGTATTGTTGAGCAGACTTGGCAAGCCGAAAAGATTTGGAGGGGGCTAAAATCCCTTGCAAACGATTCACCTTTCATCATCATCTTTCGAAACAGTATCTTTGATTATTGAATTGAATGAAAGCAAAGCTTATATATTGGCTCAACTATTAACCTAAGTCTTATACCAAAAATTGAATCGAGGTGTTAACAATATGGTTAGCGATGGGAGAGGACGATTGTTCAGAAGGAAAGACGGTAAATTCCTAATCTACTTGCCTAAAGACTTTGCCGAAGACAGCATGTTTCCGTTCAAAGGCGCCGACTCCATATTCGTGAAAGTGAGCTTCAAGATTGGAGACACCACCAAACTGCTCATAGAGAAGTGGAAGGAACCGCCACCACCAGCCGAATAGTGAACAATCGACCGAAAAAGAAAGACAAAACAACCGACTACCTCTTTTTTGACAGATGACAAACTACTTATTTGACTCCGTTTTCTAGACTCACGTGGGTGTTAGATTCCATGTTGCCATTGAAGGCTGTTTTGAAAGAAATAGAAAAGGAGCTACAGGAAAAGGAAAAGGTGCGGGAAAACGCTCAGAAAGACGTGCGGAAAGCAACAAGCTTGTCCAAACAAGCAATCCTTCTGATTCACCAGAACAGACTGAAAGAGGCCAGAAAGCTCGCTGAAAGAGCGAAACAAATCATTTCAAAACTCAATGACCTCTCAGCCACGCATCCAAGCATCATCTATGGCGGCATGTTCAGCGCTGCACTCCAAGAATATGCTGAAGCAAACATATTCCTCATGCTGGTTAGCGAATCGAGATTTGTCACGCCTAGCGAGATTAACGTACCGTCTGTTGACTATGTGCTTGGGTTGGCAGATGTCATTGGAGAACTCAGGCGCAGGGCTCTTGATGCCTTGCGAGAAGGCAACGTGAGCAAAGGCGAAGAGTGTTTACAGCTAATGGATGAAATCTACATCGAACTGATGGCGATGGATGAATCTTACATGCTTGTTGCGGGTCTCAGAAGAAAATGCGATGTTGCACGAAAAATCATCGAGGTCACACGCGGCGACGTTACGCAAGAGATGCGGAGAAGCCAGCTTGAGAACTATTTGAAAAGATTCGAGAAACAAGCCAAGAGAAGAAGGTAGCGCCAACTCAATCGAGAAGAACAGCATGAGCGAGAGCCGCATAAAGCGTGTATTTTCGGTCAAGAAGGCTCATGAGACACAACTGCGACTGTCCAAAAGCATCATTTTCAAAGACAATCTGCCCAAAAAGGTTCGTCTTGTCGCAGGCGTGGACGTAGCCTACGCAAGAGGAACATCCATAGGTGCAGCTGTGGTTTTGGACTACGATTCTCTTGAGCTTGTTGAATCAGAGGCAGTTTGCTATCGAACA
>PEWI01000022.1 GCA_002779555.1 Candidatus Bathyarchaeota archaeon CG07_land_8_20_14_0_80_47_9
TATCAAACTTGGACGAGATCTTGCAGGATCCAAACATGCCGCCTTACACTCGCGTGAAACTGTGGAACATTATGAGCCTGCTTGAAGCAATAAAAGATTAGACTGCTCGAAACGCTGTATTCTGCAACCACTCTGCTTGTCGCACCTCGCTAAATCTATATTTCAGTTCACCCTAATCACACTCCGCAGTAGATGCCAGCTCTTGAGAAAGGAGGCAAGCGTTACACTGAATTACAGATTCAGGGACGACGAGGCTTTTGCACGCAAGCTAGATTCAGAAGACCCTCTTGCGAAATTCCGCCAGAGATTTTACATCCCAAAAGGAACAACATACTTGGACGGAAACTCTCTCGGCCTGCTATCCAAAGACTCTGAAAGTTCAGTTCTCAGGACATTAGACGAATGGAAGGCTCTTGGGATAAGGGGCTGGCTTGAAGCGAAAACCCCATGGTTCTATCTCGCAGAGCAGCTTGGCGCGAAGTGCGCAAAACTCGTCGGGGCAGAACCAGAAGAGGTCGTGCTTACGGGTGCAACGACGGTGAACATACACTCGCTTGTGCACACTTTCTATCAGCCCAATGGAAAAAGGAAGAAGATACTTGCGGATGAGCTCAATTTTCCAACAGACATCTACGCTTTAAAGAGTGCAATGAGACTTAGAGGCCTGAACCCCGTCAAAGATCTCGTTCTTGCTCCAAGTGTTGACGGCCGATTTCTGGATGAAGACAGGGTCGTTAAATTGATGACCGATGAGGTTGCGCTTGTTTTTCTTCCATCAGTTCTGTATCGGAGCGGGCAGTTGCTTGACATTCAGTATCTCACGAAGGAAGCCCACGATAGGGGAATACCGATAGGGTTTGACTGTTCTCATTCTGCTGGGGCAGTGCCGCATTACTTTGACAAGTGGGATGTGGACTTTGCCCTTTGGTGCAGCTACAAGTACCTCAACGGCGGACCCGGAGGCGCGGCTTTTCTATACGTGAACAAGAAACACTTCGGGCGTGAGCCGGCGCTTGCAGGGTGGTTTGGGTACGTCAAAGAAAAGCAGTTTGACATGTCTCTAGATTTTGAGCATTCCAAGAGCGCGGCGGGATGGCAGATATCCTCTCCCGCGGTTCTCAGCTCGGCTCCGATTGAAGGTTCCCTGAAGATAACCCTTGAGGCTGGGATAGATAGGATAAGAGAGAAGTCTCTGAAGATGACCTCGTATCTGATGTTTCTTATCGAGGAAGCCCTGTCTGAAGAACCCTACAATTTCTCAATAGGAACGCCTCGAGAACCTGAACGACGCGGCGGACACGTCGCAGTCGAACATGAAGAGGGAAGACGAGTAAGTGAGGCCTTGAAGGAAAAAGGCGTGATTACTGATTTCCGTCCGCCAAACGTGATAAGAATTGCTCCCATACCCCTTTACAACACGTTTCATGAAGTCTGGAATGTCACACAGCGCCTAAAAGAGATAATTGACAGGAAAGAATACGCCAAATTCCCAATTGAAAGGAAGGCAATATCCTAGGCTTGGACACATATTGACGAAGTTAGCCAGTTTTTTCAAAGCAGTGAAAAACCGATATATAGGCTGCTGGAATAATTATCTCCTCTGAAGGGGGTAATTTGGAATGAGAGCATATCATTACACGGATGTTGAGGCGAAGGACGCTGGTGAAGGAACTTTCAAACTGAAAGTGAGATGGCTTATCACCAAAGACATTGGCGCGCCGACCTTTGCCATGAGACTGTTCGAGATGAAGCCAGGCGGGTACAGCCCGCTACACAGCCATGATTGGGAACATGAAGTTTTCATTCTTGAGGGTGAAGGCGCCGTAATCGGAGGGAGCGAACAAAGAAGATTCAAGCCCGGCGACGCTGTGTTCATTCCGTCCAATGAGAAGCATCAGTTCAGAAACACGGGCAAGAAGCTTGTGAAGTTCCTGTGCCTCGTGCCCTATCATGAATAAAGGCAATCTGCACCGTTCATGTGCTCGCTAGAAATATATGCTAGTTGTTACATCTACTTCTGGGTTTCAGGGGGACAACCCTGTTGAAATATGACGTAATCATTGTCGGCGCAGGTCCGGCGGGAATTTTCGCTGCTCTTGAGCTGACAGAAAAGAACAATCTAAGCGTTCTGATGCTGGACAGAGGGCAAGACATAAACCAGCGCAAATGCCCTGCAAGCCGCGGTTTCGAATGCGTTCACTGCGACCCATGCGCGGTCTTGTCTGGCTGGGGAGGCGCCGGCGCTTTCAGTGACGGAAAATTGACTCTGTCAGCTGAAATAGGTGGTTGGCTCAACGAGTACATATCCTGGAAAGAGTTGGAGGAACTTGTGAGCTACGCCGACAGCATCTACCTCAAGTTTGGCGCAACTGAACATGTTTACGGGGGAGACATTGAGAAGATAGAAAAGATTGAGCGAGAAGCGTCGTTGGCAGGGTTGAAGCTTGTCCGCCAAAGAATTCGCCACATGGGCACAGAGAAGTGCGCTCAGACTCTTCGGAAAATGCGGCAGGCACTCAACGGCAAGGTTGAATTCAAACCTAGAACCGACGTGAAAGGCCTAATAGTGAAAGATGACGTCGTTGAAGGCGTCGAAACCGTAAACGGCGAAAAGTTTTTCGGCAAATATGTGATCGTTGCGCCTGGAAGAAGCGGGGCGGAGTGGCTTCAGGCAGAAGCACAAGCCTTAGGCTTGAAGACGTTTAACAACCCAGTTGACGTTGGAATTAGAGTTGAAGTCTTGGCTTCCGTGATGGAGGAGCTAACGAACATTCTCTACGAACCGAAACTAATTTACTACTCAAAATCGTTCGACGATCAAGTGCGCACTTTTTGCGTTGCGCCTTACGGTGAAGTCATAACCGAATCCTATGACGACGTCTTGACAGTCAATGGCCAAAGCTATGCCGAGAGAAAGACGAAAAACACGAACTTCGCCATTCTGGTAAGCACCTCTTTCACCGAGCCGTTCAAGGAGCCTATAGCCTACGGAAAATACGTTGCCAGACTCTCAAACCTTCTCAGCGGCGACGTGATAGTGCAACGTCTGGGCGACTTGGAGTCTGGAAGACGTTCAACTCCTGAAAGGATGGCTAGAAGTGTGGTTACTCCGACGTTGAAGAATGCCACGCCAGGCGACCTCAGCTTTGTTCTCCCCTAC
>PEWI01000027.1 GCA_002779555.1 Candidatus Bathyarchaeota archaeon CG07_land_8_20_14_0_80_47_9
GGACCAGAAGAACAAGATAGACACGGCTGTCTCTGCACTGAAAGACGCTTTCGCAGGCACCGACTTGGAGAAGATGAAGGCAAAGTCTGAAGAACTCCAGAAGGTGCTTCAAGAAGTCGGAACGGTCATCTATCAGCAGGCCGCCGCTGACTATGCAAGACAGAAAGGTCAAGCAGGCGGACAAGCTCCAACTGGCAGCGATGAAAAAGTGGTTGATTCAGACGACTACAAGGTGAAGTGAAAAGCTCTGACCTAGTAACAGCCTTACGAGCTTGATGGTAAAGAGAATGGCAAGTAGACGAGACTACTACGAAGTCCTTGGCGTTTCCAGAAGCGCTTCTCCAGAGGAAATTAAAGATGCATACAGAAAACTTGCATTGCAGTATCACCCGGACAGGAACAAGGCGCCTGACGCTGAGGAAAGGTTCAAGGAGATATCAGAAGCCTACGCTGTTCTGTCAGACGAAGAAAAGCGAAGACAGTACGACATGCTCGGCCATGCAGGATTTGACCAACGCTACACAACTGAAGACATCTTCAGAGGCGCAGATTTCGAGTCCATACTCAGAGACCTGGGCTTTGGCCCCGGCGGCCTGTTTGACTTCTTTTTCGGCGAACGCGACTTCGAAGAAAGAGCCAGCGTAGGCCGCGACATTGTCTACGAGCTCCACATCAGTTTAGAGGAAGCCGCAAGAGGCGCAGAAAAGGAAATAGAAATCCCAAGAATCGAAAAGTGCGACCTTTGCAACGGCACTGGTGCTGCACCAAACACTTCACCGAGAACGTGCCCCAAGTGTAAAGGCACTGGCAAGATTCAGAATGTGAGCAGAAGCGGCTTCGGAATGTTCGTGCGGGTCACACCGTGTTCCGCATGTGGGGGAAAAGGCAGAATCATAGATATGCCATGCCCCAGATGCAAGGGCACTGGTCTCACGAAAAAGGAACGGCAGATCAGTGTGAGGATTCCACCGGGCATTGACGACGGGTATCAGCTTAGGCTCCATGGAGAAGGAGAAACGCCTCCAGGCGGAGGTTCTCCCGGAGACCTGTACGTCGTAATTCATGTGACCCCCCACGAATATTTCATGAGGGACGGAGACGACCTCATGTATGATCTGATTCTGGGGTTTCCTCAAGCGGCTCTTGGAACAGAGGTTCCGGTGCCTACTTTGGAGGGAAATACCAACGTGAAAATTCACCCTGGAACTCAGCCTAGGGAAATTGTCAAGCTCAAAGGCAAAGGAGTGCCAAGGTTCAGGGGATACGGCAGAGGCGACCTGCTGGTTCGAGTTAACATAGCAGTTCCTGACAAGCTAACAGCCCACCAGAGAGCGCTGCTTGAAGAGCTAGCCAAAGAGTTTGAGCAGAACGTTCGGGTGAAAAGCCGCAAACTGAGATTCTAAAAACCTTAAGAACCAGCAGTGGCGGTATAGGGCATCTTCAAAAAGCTTTATTTTTCAATCTTGAATATTTCAACACAAGAGAAAGCAGCCTAAAAGCCAGCTCACCAGTAAGCAGCGCAGTCTGCTGAACGAGATTTTTGGCAGCGTCGTGCAGGTCTTGACTTCCGTTTAAGTCTTGCAAGTGGCGTGCTACATTTCTTGTTACGAATCAGTTGGTACCGTCTCAAAACCTTCTTCCCCAAACTGTGTCCTGTAAAATGCGCTGTAAAGCCCGTCCATTTTCATAAGTTATAAATGGGTTCCTTGCTCCACAGCTTTGCCCTCGTCGATGACTATGATTTCATCGCAGAGCCGTATGGTTGACAACCTGTGTGCTATTATGATAGCCAGTCTGTTCTCAAAGAGCTTCTTCAGGGCATTTTGTACAACTAGTTCAGTGTACGGGTCGATGCTTGAAGCTGCCCCATTCAGATCGCCCGCTGCCCAAGCAACGATGTATTTTATGCCATAGAAGCTGCATCTTAAGCACGAGCAAGTCCGGTAACACAAAAGCTACACGGGGCTCCGCCCGCCTCGCGATGGAGCAAAGACACAAAGATGCAATACTGTACAGATGCCAGACTGTGAGAACAGGACAGCCGTGTGGAACATTGAAGACCCCTACTTTCTAGAGCAAGAGCAGGCCGAGAAGTTTTATGACTAGGTCAGAAAAAAGTCATCGAATTAGCCAGCTGACAATAGATCTGCAAATGTTCAGGTACAAAAGCCAGTCCAAACCTTCAGGCAGCAAGACTTCCATTTATTGACATTCAATAGATTAGAGTTCTGGAAATCTTTATATTGAGTTGAGGCGTTTCGACTATGCTAAGAAGACCATAATGAGTATAGCAAAGCCTCTTCTGGATTATGCTAAGTCGCTTAAACCGCAAAAGGGTTTCACTCAGTCCTTTTCGGCTTTCAAGAGACTGATGAAGTATCACAGGAGATACTGCTGGTTCATCGTGGCAATAGTCATTCTCGCATTGGTAAGATCCATTCTGTTCTCACTGGAACCATTATACACCACCTTCATCATAATCAACGTTATCGGACCCCCGTCCAACACCAGTCTTCTATGGGGCTATTTATCGATCATCGTACTGGCCGCAATAGGCTATGCCATTTCAAACTTCGTTTTGACCCTCGTGCACGGGGTAATGTCTCAGTACATAGTGCGAGACATAAGAACCGAATATTACCGTTCACTGCAGGGTAAGTCTTTCAGTTTTTACGATTCTGTGGCTGTGGGTGATCTCACGTCAAGAGCCACAGTGGACCTTCGAATGGTTGACATGTTTCTGAGAACATGGCTTGGCACTGTTCTCAACGCTGTCTTCTTCACAATTATCATCATTGTGATAATCTACCCCATAAGTCCAATCATGACCCTGATTTCCATGGCCACGATGCCACTGATCTTCTATTTCACAACACGCCTCTGGGTAGACACGATGCCCCTCTTCAGAAAAATGCAACTAATCATAGGAAGATTGAGCTCCTACATACAACAAAACATCGTTGGAATGAAAACAGTCAGGATATTCCGTCGAGAAAAAGACGTTGTTGATGGATTCAAAGAGGTAGAAAACATATACGTGAACACAGCGATCACCGCGGGCAAGATACAATCAATCTACATGCCACTTGGTCCAGCGATACTCACGCTCGGAATAGCCTTGGTCTACGTGTACGCAGGGTATTCGATAAGCATTCC
>PEWI01000057.1 GCA_002779555.1 Candidatus Bathyarchaeota archaeon CG07_land_8_20_14_0_80_47_9
GCAGGCCCTGCAATAAACCTGATAACTGGCATATCGACTGGACTGGCAACTCCATTGTTTCCGATGATTGCAGTTTTGGCTGCCGTAGTGGTTTCTTTCATAGTAACTGGTCAATCTCTCTACGGGCTAGTCATAACAAACATTGGCACGGACTTTGCTATTGCGTTTATTATGGCCTCTGATACGTTCGGTCCAATAACCGATAATGCTGCGGGAATAGCTGAAATGTCTGGAATCTCGGGGCAAGCATCTGAGACGTTAAATTCTCTGGATGCTGTGGGAAACACTATGAAGGCTGCAACCAAGGGCTATGCCATGGCATCAGGTACGGTTACGTCTTTTTTGATTTTCGCAACGTATTTCGCAACGGCTAATATCTCTGTCATTTCGCTTGGATCGCCATACCCCATCGCTGCACTGTTCCTAGGTGTAGTTTTGCCTTTGCCATTGGCCGCTCTGACGATAAGGGCGACTTCCGATGGGGCTTTCAAAATGGTTGATGAAGTGAGGCGGCAGTTCAAGGAGATCATAGGCCTCAAAGAAGGGAAAGTTGCTCCTGATTATGCCAGATGTATTGATATCGCAACCAAGAATGCGCTCAGTAAAATGGTGTTGCCGGGGCTTATTGCCATAGCAACTCCCATCGCAGTGGGTCTGTTATTTGGTCCGACCGAGCTGGGAATGCTGCTCATCGGGGCTACGGCTTCCGCCGCCATGCTAGGCTTCTTCTTTAACAATACAGGCGCCTTGCTGGACAATGCTAAGAAGTTGGTCGAAAGTGGGCTGTATGGGGGGAAGAAATCGGATACTCATAAGGCAACAATAATTGGTGACACTGTAGGCGACTCGCTGAAGGACGTTGCAGGCCCCTCGGTTCTCATATTCATGAAGCTTCTGGGCATGACCGCTCTGCTTCTACTCCCATTATTGACTCGGGCTTGAACAATGCTTGGTAGCCACAAGGGCGAAGATCAGGGAAGACTTGCCGAGATTTCATATTACAGTATGTGCGTACTCTGTCTATGAGGCGCGGATGATAGTGTTTTTGGGCCATAAGCGAGAATTGGGCTTCTTCGCTTGAAGGTTTACTGTAATTTTGGGTTTGTTTGCGCTGCGGCCTCTGTTATTTTTCGAAAACTTCTGGAACGGGGTAGTGGCTGCGGCCTATTGCTTCAAGTATGTCATCGGTGAGGGTTTTCTTGCTCAGGTGTCTAGCGAAGTCGGTGGCGGTTATTATTCCAACCAGCTTGTTATCCTTTATTACGGGAAGTCGTCGGATTCCTTTGTTGACCATTCTTCTGGCAGCTTCTTTCAGTGGAGCTTCTGGATCGATTACTCTGAGGGGTGTGGTCATTACCTCTGAAACTTTAATGTTTAGCGATTTTCTCTCCGCCAAGACTCTTCTTACGAAATCCCGTTCGGTGACGATCCCCACAGGCGTATTCTTGTCCATGACCACCAAATCGCCTACGTTGCTTTGCGACATTAGGTCTGCGGCTTCAATAACAGTCTTGCTAGCGTCAATGGTTATAACATTCTTCGTCATGAAATCCTTGACTGTCGGCATCACTTTTAAAGAGTGTTTGATTGCATAAAAGTTTTTGCATGCGCACATCTTCCTGTTCTAGATTCCACCAAAATGCCAGCGAATTGCTCGCAAAAAGGGCGCAAAAAAATCCTTGTAGGCACAGTCTCTGGAACTGAAACCAAATGCCTACAGCTTTTGTTTTCTAAACATCTACAAGGAACCACAATAGTGGCTTGTTTTATTTGTTTCATCTCGAAAATTGTTGCAATTTGACAGACAGATCCCCCTTACCTCATCTTTATAACCTGCCTGTGACTCCGTTGACAACTGTTCTATGAGTAAGCTGTCAATACGTTAAGAACGTTTCATTGTGGGCACAATTCCAGTAATGTTTAAGTGTACGTTTAAACATATAGATTCACGTGATCCATCTTGGTCAAGACTATAACCATCCGAGAAGAAGTATATAGAAAATTGCTGACTATCAAGAAGAAGGATGAAAGCTTCAGTGAGCTGTTTGACAGGCTTGCAGAAAATAAGGATCCACTAGAAACGCTATCAAAACTCAGGGCGAGTGTAGAGTTCAGAAAGAAGAAAGAGATGCTTTCAGAGATATATTCTTCCAGGGCTGAACGAAGAAGATGATCGCGATAGACACGGACGTGTTGATTGAGATACTGGACAAGAAATCAGAAAAAGGTGATGAAGTTCTCAAACAGATTCTTCAAGGTGGAGAAGAAATATGCATAACTGTCATCAACATGCACGAGATACTCTACGGCCTCCACAAGTATGGAAAACCAGTCAAAGAGATTCTATTGTTACCTGTCTTGAACTATATGAAAAAGGATGCAGCCCTCTCCAGCAAAATAGAGCTTGAAGCAGAAGAAAGAGGAACTTCCATACGCAGAACTGATGCCATGATAGCCGCGATAGCCATAAACAACGGGGCAGCCCTCTTCACCTTCGACTTGAAACACTTCAGCCCTCTCAAAGCCCTTGGACTCAAGCTCTTTCCATAGAATGTTTCGTCTGAAACACAGCCTTTTGTTCAGCGCTAAGCAAGAGCCAGCCAATTTGTTCGATCAGGTGGGACGGGCAGACCTGCCGTACCATAGTGTTTTTACCGGTAAAGTTGCGTGGGGTCCCACCACCCGCACCACGATTTCAGCCTTATTTCGCGCATTAAAGTTCAAACACATTTAGGACGTTGCGTGTGAATCAATGGGGAGATAGCGCGCGAGAGACAATGACCACAAATCCTTAAACGGATTAACTGAGAGTATCTGTTCACG
>PEWI01000077.1:0-1259 GCA_002779555.1 Candidatus Bathyarchaeota archaeon CG07_land_8_20_14_0_80_47_9
TGGACAAGTGCAACCATCGCCTCGAATACCATGAAGCAGAAGGCATATAAAAGAAGGAGGCCGAGCTGAATAATTCAGTGCAGGGACTAGAATGGAGCAGAATAGAGAGCAAAAAGGTGTTGCAAGAGCGCAAGTTGCAAGGTTGGTCGATTTGGCAGGCTATCAAGAAGGTTCAGTGGTAAGTCGAACGATAATTGATAGAAAAACTGGAACCGTGACTTTTTTCGCTTTTGATGAAGGACAGGGGCTGAGTGAACATACAGCGCCGTATGATGCCTTGGTTTATCTTCTTGATGGAGAAGCAGACATCGTTATCTCAGGTAAGGCAATGCGCGTAAAAGAGGGCGAAATGGTTGTGATTCCCGCCAAAAAGTCACATGCACTGAAGGCAGTAAAAAGATTCAAAATGATCTTAACAATGATACGCTCTTGATGTAAACACTAGCGCCTGCATCGAAGAAAGGTTTACGTTGGTGGACTAGGTGGCGTATGACCCTGTTCAAAGACATCAGGCGATGGAAAAACTGGTTGCAAGACGCGGGTCCGCTGGGGAAGAGAGGAAGTATTACCGCTTTAGGCCTGCGCGATGGTATGGTGGAATAGTCACTGCGGATTGCGTGGGTTGCGGGTTGTTGTGCCGGTTTTGCTGGGTGCGAGATTCCGTGATGCTTCATCCAGCTGACATAGGAGATTTCTATCCCCCAAGTCAGGTGGCTGACAAATTGGTTGCAATAGCAGAGAATTGTCGCTTCAAACAATTGCGAATCAGCGGCGGAGAACCCACAATTGGAAAAGCGCACCTGCTTCAGCTTTTGGATCGGCTTAAGGGTAAGGGATTGTCGTTTATCTTGGAAACGAATGGCATCCCGATTGCCTATGATAGAAGCTATGCAAAGGATCTTTCTCCGTACGGTTTTGTTCACGTTAGGGTTTCGCTGAAGGGATGCACTGAGAAAGAGTTCTCTGCACTGACGGGCGCCAAACCTGACGGCTTTGGGCTGCAGTTGGAATCGCTCGAGAAGCTGACTCAAGCCGGAGTCAGCTGCCATCCATCAGTAATGGTATCTTTTTCAACCAAGAAAAGCCTTCAAGCACTGATGCAGAGGCTTAAGGCGATAAATTCGAACTTGGCAGAAAAGCTGGAAGTCGAGGAATTGATCCTGTATCCTCATGTGGCTAAGCGCTTGCAAAAATATGGGCTGCGTTACGATTCTGGACATAAGCCAAACAAAGTTCCGCGAGAACAGATCTGATCAAAG
>PEWI01000077.1:1270-2632 GCA_002779555.1 Candidatus Bathyarchaeota archaeon CG07_land_8_20_14_0_80_47_9
CAATTTGTTGCAATTTATGATTCTTTGCGCGCGCGGTTTTGCAGAAGGGAAACCGCGTTCAAGTTCCCAGGTTGATCCGGTGGCAATTCAAAATGGAGCCCCAGCAAGTTTTGAAAGCCACAGTTAAGGCTGGAGGCTCCTTCGGAAACGGGGAAACGTTCTACGCGAAAATGAACAGGGACGGCCGCATAGCGATCCCGAAGTTGGTGCTTGAGTTGTTGCAGGGCGAGGATGATGAGGAAAGTCTTGTGGGCTCTGTTTTTGAAGTGGAACTTGAACCCGCTTTCCTGAAAAGGGCCTCTGGGATGCTCGTAGTATTAGCTTGAAAACAGAAAAAAGAGGGGATTGCGCGGGGATATCGCCACTAGAACTTTGTTCTAGAGAATATTTCCGTTTTTGGAATACTCGCACATGCGAAACACGCCTTAAAACCGTCGGCATGGGGTTCTATTATAGAAGACACTTCTGAAAGAGGAATATAGAACATGAATCCGTGGGGTGCAAATCCGTCTTCCAAGAGAAGGGATAGGCTTTACATAATTGCGGAGATTTTGGAGATAGCCAGAGAGGGGACTTTGAAGACTCAAGTCATGTACAGGGCGAACTTGAGTTTCACGCAGCTCAACGATTATCTTGGGTTTATGTTGAAGATCAGTCTGCTGAACAAGGTTTCGGAGAATGGTAAGGAGATCTACCGAGCAACGATGAAAGGCATGGATTTCCTGCAGCGTTACCATGAAATAGTTGAACTGCTTAGGACTGAGGAGAACAATGGCAAGAACAACAACATCAGAATCCCTCCTCCGCATCTGCTTAAGAGAAATTGAAACAGCTTCCGATTCAGCAATGACGCATTTTTCTCTCAGTTATGCTGTTATGAAAAGGCAGCCTTGGTTAAGCGTATTTAACCTAAAACAGGTTTTAGAAAGGTTCAGTCACGGTTTCTGTTCTTTGTTGTTAAGGTAATTTCTGACTTTTTCTTTCAATGCTGGGAACTCGTCAAGCATAGCTTTTATTACTTGCCAGCGGATTTCTTGGCTTTTTGGGCATGTGTTCATGCTGTTTGGCACCTTAAGTATTGTGTAGCAATATACAATATAAGCTTTTATTTCGATTCACGATATATCCATGGACAATACAAAAAAGAAAGGTGAGGTTTATTGTACAATTACAACGTTGACCGTTTTCTTTCGCACCTTGACCGCTGCCACCACAACCGCTACAAGTATTGTAGCCCCGATTAAGACGGCCAGCAGAGTGGTTGGCAGCCATGGAACGATGTTTTCAACTCCAAGTGATGGATCATGTTCCAATGTGTTGTTTCCAAAGTCTGGGTAGCCTATGAACAATCGCATGTGGTTT
>PEWI01000077.1:2666-2902 GCA_002779555.1 Candidatus Bathyarchaeota archaeon CG07_land_8_20_14_0_80_47_9
CCGATTTTGCTTGAGTCGGAGAGTCTATGACAACAGCAGTATTTTCGAAGTCAAAGAAACCTGCTAGTGTTTGACTTCCTTTGGCAAATCGTAGTCTAAAGCGTTCATTTAAGCGACTTCCAACATTTATTGCAGTGGCCATGTTAGCTACTCTGTTTCGAATTTGTATCCTTTGTCCTCCTGCAATTATGTCTGATGTATCTGAATTGGTCTCAGTTGGTCCAAGTGGAGCAGTG
>PEWI01000165.1 GCA_002779555.1 Candidatus Bathyarchaeota archaeon CG07_land_8_20_14_0_80_47_9
GAGCATTCTTTTGAGGGGCAGGGACGGCAATTTGAACCAAGGACAAATGGAGATATCTCCCGCAAACCCTTTTTCTTTACCGTGACCTAACAAAGACAAATTGGAAACGTCCAAAGTATGAACATAACTATTACAAAAGAGCGAAGAATATCAACTGCGATAAATAACGTCCTCAGACATCCTGACCCGCCTGATTCGACAAGCTTAATTATCCAGAACAAAACATTATGGACGATGCCACAAAGTGGAAATTTATGGTAGGGGTTGAATGATTTGTTTGACCTTGCATCACATGCGGTGAAGACGGGAGACAAGCTGGGGGCTAGGTTTGTCGAAGCCCGAGTTGACGACCTTTCAAGCAGGGAAATCAGAACTGAGATGGCAGAAGTAAAGGATGTGAAAACTATGCGCCGGCTCGGCGTGGGCGTGACCGTGTATCATAATGGGGCGACTGGCTATTCCTTCACGGCACATCTGTCGAAAAAGGCTGTTGAAGATGCAACGGAGAAGGCTTTCAGAATCGCGAAGGCCTCCTCAGAGATTGCCAAGGTCAAAGTTGACCCTGGTGAGGGCAAGCGGCATAAGCAAAAGGAGCTGAGGTTGACTGTCAGGAAACATCCGCAAGACTTCCAGTTAACCTCAAAAAAGGATCTAGTTCTTAGAACAGTCAATGCAGCAGAAGACCATGGGAAACACATATCTTCTATGACCTGCAGATATGGCGAGCTTTTCGGGCAGAAATACTTCACGAACAGTGAAGGAACTGAGATCTCTTGGTCGCCTCTACTGGTGGACTTGAGGATTCAAGTTGTGTCAAAGACAGGGGACCTGTTTGTCGACGGGGCGGATGGTATCGGGGGAAGTTGCGGCTTAGAACTATTCGACACGGAAGAGCACTCTCCCGAGAAGATAGGCGCGAACGCTGGGGAATGGGCAGCAGAGAAGTTGACGGCCAAACCGGCGCCGGCTGGGAAACATCGGGCCCTATGCGAAAATCGCTTAACAGGGGTGCTTGCCCACGAAAGCTTCGGACATCTGGCAGAGAGCGACTTCGTGACTTCTGGGATGTCTCCACTAGCTGGAAAAGTGGGCGAAGAGCTAGGATCTAAACACGCAACAATAATTGACGAAGGCACTTTGGACACAAGCCGATATTATGGTTTTTGGTTGCCATTTGATGACCAAGGAACAAAGACAGCTAAAACAACACTGGTTGACAAGGGCAAATTGGTAGGGTATCTTCATGACAGAAGCACGGCAACTCTTATGAAGAGCAGCTTCACTGGAAATGCCCGGGCTGTAAACTACAACTTTCCACCAATAGTAAGGATGAAGAACACATACTTCTCTCCAGGCGACCTTTCCTTGGAAGAGGCCATGGAGCAGCTTGGCACAGGCATATACGCCCTTAGCACCGCTGGAGGACAGGCAAACATGGACGGCACCTTCATGTTCAAGGCTCTCAGAGGATACTACGTCGAGAAAGGAGAGCAAAAATACCCACTTAGAGAGGTTACGCTAACAGGCTCGATACTTGACTTCCTCAAAAACATAGAAGGTGCAACAAAAGAACTGTTTGTCTCTTCTGGTTACTTTGGGGGATGTGGAAAAGACGAGCAGTGGCCATTGCCCGTAGGTCTTGGCGGTCCGCACCTTTTAATTCGTGAGGTTCAATTCGGAGGCGAGAAATGATGAAAGACGAATTGGATCGAATCGCGGATGAATTGTCTTCGCTTGCAGAGTTAGGCATCAAAAAGGCAAAAGCGAAAGGAGCAAAAGAATCAGAGGTTTTCGTCTCAAACGTCAACACGCTTTCCATCAGCATAAAGACAGGAGCTGTTGTGACTAGACAGGGCACCTCTCTTGGAGTAGGAATACGCGTAGTGCTAGGCAAGAAAGTAGGTTTCGCCGCCACAAGCGGAGTAGACGAAGCAGCGATTGAACGCACGGCGCAAGAAGCTGTAGACGTGGCTAGGATTCGTCCCTTAGATCCGAAATTCAATCACTTATCAGATCCTGTTAAGATCGCATCGAAAGACGGTATCATGGACAACAGGGTTCTCGGCTTGTCTGAGACAGATGCGCTGAAGGAAGTGAGCACGCTTTCGAAGACAGCGTTTGAGTATGACAAGCGCATTAAGGCCTTATTTGGTGGCATTGTTGTACAGAAGGGTGCTTTTGCAGTAGCCAATTCAAGGGCCGTCGCAGGCTGTTCTAAGGGAGCGGGCGTGGGAGGGGGCGTCTACCTAACCGCAGTTGAGCGGGGAAAGCAGAAAACGGGATCAGAATCTGTTGATACAAGAAAACTGGTGAGTTTCAGCGATGTTGGTTCCAAAGCTGCTCAACGCGCAATAAGAATGCTGGAGTCAAAGCCGCTGAGAAAATCACTGCGCACAACTGTTGTCTGGGAGAACGTCGCGATAGCTCCGCTGCTACAAGGCATGCTTAACCAAGCATCGAACGCTAGAAACGTGCAGGAAGGAAAAAGCTTCTTCAAGGATAAGCTTGGTCAAAAAGTGGCAAGCGGCATCTTTACGGCTCTGGATGACGGGCAACTGCCGGAGGGGTTGCAGACTTTCAGAGTCGACACTGAAGGGATTCCTCTTCAAACAACAAATCTCATCGAAAAGGGCGTGCTGAAAGGATATATCTACGACAGCTATTCGGCAATCCAAGAACACAAAAAATCCACAGGATCTGCGAGCAGAAATTGGCCAGAACCATTCCTGTCAACCCCAATCATACAGACCACGAATCTCATGCTTAAGCCGGGGGCTAAAGACTTGGACGGGCTGACAAGGGAAGTTGACGAAGGAGTTTTGGTGACAGACTTTGTGATGGGATCTGGTCATGCCAACATGACTACTGGAGAGTTCAGCGTTGTAGCTCCAAGCGCATTCCTGATAGAGAAGGGAGAAGTCAAGAACCCCTTGGAGCCTGTAACGATAGCTGGCAACTTCTTCAACTCACTGAAGAACATCACGAATATTGGCTCCGACTCCAAGATCACGGGCGCGGGCAAGATTCCTAGTCTCATAATGACCGATCTGTCAGTCTCAGGATAACATTATCCTGTCTCGTCTCCCAGCGATAGCCCCCGAAGTCGTCGAAACCGCAAGGAGAATCAGGCTAAACCCACCTAATGAGTCGGAAAACGCGCTCATCGAAGCCAGAAGCAGGCTGAAGTCGCCGAAGCAGGAACAGAATCTTACCGAGCTACGATTTTGGAGGGCCGGGGCCGGGATTTGAACCCGGGCGCTAGGCTCCACAGGCCTATAGGCTACCAAGCTACCTCACCCCGGCCACATTTTGTCTTGAGTTATTCCTGAACATGTTTCCTTTTCTTATTTATGTTTTCTAAGGCAGGAATTCCCACCCCGATTCAAGTCTAGGGAAAAGGCTTTTGAACACCACCACTACATCTGAATTCGAGATGGCGTCTCTGGAACGCAAAAGGATCAGCATGCTGAACGTTGCGCTGTTTGTGCTCACATTGCTTTTTTCAGTGACAGCTCTTTTGCCGTCTGTTTCATCGGCCCAGCCAGTTATATGCGAAGAGACTGTGGTCGCGTATGCGGTGCGCGCGCGACGACTAGGTCGGGTAGCATAATCCTGAGTGCTTTGCAACATTAATAATACTTTTTTCATCTGAGGCTCGCAAGGAACGTGAGGTCAAGCTTTTATTGGAAAACGCCATTTCTCGTAGCGTAAGGATGCACCGCATTGAAACAAGGACCTAGGAGGAATAGTCATTTGGCACTTCTAGGCGCAGCTCACTCCTTCAACCATTCACTATTTGTCATTGCACCGCCGTTGTTGACCATGATTATGAGCAGCTTGAATGTGTCTCTTACGCTTATGAGCACGGTGGCAACGATCGCATCTTTCATTTACGGTTTTGGCGCGCTGGCCGGCGGACCCTTGGGCGACAAGATCGGAGAAGCCAGAACGATGGCAATCAGCCTTGCCTTCTCAGGCTTGTCCACATTTGTCATGCTGGCGGCCTGGATCACTGGAAGCGTTTTTGTTTATGGTTTGGCTTTGGTTCTGATGGCTTCCTGGGCAAGCCTCTATCATCCTACGGCGAACTCGCTGATCTCAAAAGCGTTCACGGGCAAGGTCGCTGAATCAATGGGACTGCACGGCGTAGGCGGCACAGCTGGCGTCGTTCTGACGCCTGTGGTTGCCTGGTTTGTGGGAGTGAATTTCGGGTGGGCTTGGGCTTTTGTTGTCTTCGGCATCGCTTGTATCGCTCTAGCATTGATTTTCGCCAAGAGCTTTGAAAGGTCTGAAAGCAGAAAGGCTAAAGGCGGAACGATAATCGATGCCCTCAAGATACGTGAGCTTTGGACGCTGTTGATTCTCAACGT
Organism: Candidatus Bathyarchaeota archaeon CG07_land_8_20_14_0_80_47_9; assembly: GCA_002779555.1. Lineage (GTDB taxonomy): Archaea > Thermoproteota > Bathyarchaeia > Bathyarchaeales > Bathycorpusculaceae > 20-14-0-80-47-9. The sequence goes on from PEWI01000165.1 coordinate 4,371, forward strand.
GATGATCGGGTTGTTCATGAAAAGCGTCGAGCTGTTCTTCCCGACCTATCTCAAAGATAACAGGGGGGTTGACCAGATGTGGGCCTCAGTGGCCTACACCCTGATCCTAGCTGTAGGAGTCCTAGGGCAGTGGATCGGTGGAAAAGCCTCAGACAAGATCGGCTCGAAGAAAGTGTTGATCGCAACCATGTTCGGCATCTGTCTTGGCATGTTCCTACTAATTCTCGTGCCAATATACTTCGTGGGCATTGCAGCTTTCATCGTGCTTTACGGCCTTGCTTTCTACGCACATCAACCTGCACTTAACTCTCTAACAGGCTTTCTATCGCCTCAAGACCAAAGAGGGGCGGTCTTCGGCATATTCTTCTTCACCTCCTTCGGCATAGGTTCCCTTTCCCAAATGGCAACTGGGGTTCTGGCAGACGCCTACGGCTTTGACATCGCCTTCTGGATGATAACCGCGTTTGCCTTTGCCGCTCTGCTGCTCTCATTTAAGATTCCTGACAAGAGAGAAACAGGACATTCCATCAATGCCTGATGAATCCGTATACAAAAGCATCAACCAAGTCACACCTTTTTCGCCGTTTTCTAGGCAAAGGGCCAACTCTATGTCTGGACGAGCAGAGCTTTATGAGAACCGCTCGAAAGCCATCGAACCTTATAAATACGTTGGAAGCAGAGCAAAATACAATCTCTCTAGCCTCCGTTCAAGCTGGGTTTTCTGTGTTCTGAAGCAAATTGAATGTCAATGTCTATTAGGAGAACGAATTCAGGGACTCTACTAGTGGCGAGCAGTACCATGGGTACATGATTTGAACTAGCGAAATGCACCCGAATGAAAATGGCTTGCTGGAAAAGTGTAAATGAGCGACATGTTATCGACTCAAAAAGCGCCGAAACCGTGAATCTTCCCATAGCACAAAACTGGTCGCAAGCAATCGAAACACGAAGAAGAGGCTGTGGGCAATACCTAAATGTCGGCGTCAGAAATCGGCAACTGAGGCATTTCACTGTTCGCCGACAACTTGAATGATGACTGTTCTTCTTCGGGGATGGACATCAGTTTCAACAAACATGAGTGACTGCCAAGTTCCCAACTCTACCCGCCCGCCGATTACTGGAAGTGTCTTGTCGGGCGGCAGAAGCATAGATCTGAGGTGTGAGTGTGCGTTTGATGGGTGACTGTAATTTTTATGCTCCGGAACAATTTCTTCCAGAAAACGCTTGATGTCTTCCAGCAAGCTGTAGTCGTTCTCAGTTAGTATCAGCACGCCTGTGGCATGTGGGGCGAACACGTGCGCCAGACCGTTCTTCACTTTTGAATTGGCGACTGCCTCTTGAAGTTTGTCTGTCAGGTCTACGAATTCTATTTCGCCTCTTGTGGAGAAGCTGAAACTTTTATTGAAGACCTTGAAATTAGACATCGACAACTCTACTCCAGCAGCAGTGCCATTATTATTTCGTCTACGTATTTGCCTTCTTTGAAAAACTTTCTCGGAATCCGCCCAGTTTGAACGAACCCGAGTCTCTCGTAAACGTGGATGGCGCGCTTGTTGTTTTCGAAAGCGGAAAGTTTCAGTACCTTCAGACCCATGGCGCGAGCTTGCTTTATCAGCGTCCTCATCATCTCTGTCCCGATACCGATGTCTCTAAACCCTTCTCTAATGGCTATGCCTATTCCTCCCACGTGCCTATCGTAACTAGTGTATCCTCTGCCGATCTCAGAGTTCGCCACGACCTTGCCGTCGACCTCGGCGACCAAGTAAAACACTTCCTCCTTCTCCAGGCGGCTGAGCGCCTTGGCCAGCCAGTCTATCTCTTCAGTCCTCGAAACCTTCTCAGCCCTGACTATGTCTGCCTTCTCTTCCACAAGCGAGTTGATCATCTCCAGCAGGTCGTCCAAATCTTCCCAGCGGATCGTCCTCAAAACAACCTTGCGGCCATCTCGAGCTGAGAGCCTGCAGATGACTTCTCCAGCTTTCATATGCTATGCGTATCCTGAGACCTACCTTATAACTTTCACTTCAAGCCGACTTTCACAACAGACATGAAATGAGCTCACTGTTTCAGAGGACCACATCCGCAATTCCACGACCTGCGCGAGACTTAGGCGTCTCCACAAGCAATCCTCCTGCAATTAAGGAACCATTTCTGCATCTGGCCAAACCCCTCTACCAGACCTGGAACAGAGAAGTCTGTTGATGCTTCTGTATACAGCACTCTAGCCTTGGGTCCGTGGTGATGTCTGGTGAAACATAAAGAGAGATCGTAATACCATACCAACTATAGTCACTGAACAGTGAAAACCCCATGTAAGAATGTCGATGATGTAGGCCACCTAGCCTACCCAAGACAAGACAGATTAGCAGACATAAAGAAAAAAAGCCAGAAAAACGCCGCGTTCTCGACTGCAAAAACCCGTAGAAAATGGTCAGTGAAGACACCAATACCAAAAGGGAGCAACTATCAAACCCGTATACAGGGGCATCAACAAAAATTGCCCGTAGGCTAGCCTCAGAGAGCCCTCTCAACAGCCATGCTCGACCACGATTAGGCATTTCTTGAAAGATTCAAAAACAGGGTTCAGTCGCTCTTACGTTGTCAGCCTAGACAAAGCTAGGGCTGTTCCTGGAGCTTGGAAAATAATCCTCGTCATTGAGTCACGGTTGGCGCAGGGCTCCATTCCAGACGTGCTTACTTTCCAGCGGAAGGTTTGGGAAAATCGTTTCAGGAGTCGAAGTAACCTCGAAGGAGAGGGCCCCAGCTTCACATGGAGATTATCGAGGGTTTTTATATGAGGCCACGACGAACTCCATACTCAAGAACACACGAGGGCTGGACGAAGCCCAAAAATAGCTGCAATTATGATTTTAAGCCCAAATTGAGCCCACAGGTTTTTCATTCCCTGGGAAAAGTTGAGGAGTCTTCAGGGCTGGAAGTTTTCGATTTGAAACAAACTGAGAGAATGACACTTTTACTTAGAAAAGGCTGAGGAATGCCCAAAATGGAGAAATAGTCGATTCGAATCTCGTTCGTTTTTTCTGTTTCTGAATGATTATGTTGCTATGCTATTGGTTTCTTCATATTGTTGATTTTGAAATAACCGCTTTAATTGCTCACGCACTTCAGTTCTGATAGAGAAGACAACCACGAGGTGTCATGCTTGCCCTTTGACCATTTTGGAAACGATATAGAAATTCTTGAAAGAAACGTAAATGGAAGAAGGGTCAGGGTCAAATGGGACTGGGGAGCATTCAAAAACACCGACGGCTTTCCCGTTGACGATAACCTGATAAACTGGGCGATTGGACAGGAGCAGGCGCTTAAGGAATGTTTTCTCTGTCTTGACGAGTGGGTGCACAAGCTTAAAACACTTGAACAATTGAAATGGTACGAGAGCTGGAGCAACCCTGATAAGCCCAAACCTTCAGCTAAAACTGTGATAAGCCCAGGGCCGTATCTTCTTCTTTTAGGAGACCCTGGAACTGGAAAATCTCTGATTGGCAGAGCCTTGGCTGAAAAGTTAACTCAGGTTTACAGAGAGAACGGCATAAAACTCTCAGACATCCTGTGCTGGAAGAACCGCACGCTGCCCAGTCAGCCGAAGATTTCTATTGAGAAGGGCGGCGAAGGAAAGAAAACCCTCCAGACAGAACAGATGAGGGAACTCAAGAGAAAGTTCATTACGAAAGTTGGAATCAAAACACTGCAGATCCTTTTAGTGATAATGGGCCTGTTCCTGATAGGCCTTGGCTTCTACTTCATGTATCAGGCTTGGCAAACTTGGCAAGAAAATCCGATGTTTCTCGGAGAGCCAATTCAAGAATACTACAGCAACAACTTCCTTGACTTCTTCATAGGAAAGTTCGTAGGTCTCGTGCCAGCGACTTTCATCCCAGGAGGAAGTTTGATTTTCTTCGGCTTCTTCATGTGGTGGTTCTCCAAAATCGGCGGACTGAGCAACCTGAAAGGAGTCGGAGGCGCGCAGCAGTCAGACACGCCGAAACTAATAGTTGACAACAGTTCCGGACACGTACCTTTCGTTGACGCAACAGGACACCGAAGCGCTCAACTCTTCGGCTCAATAGCATGGGACCCATACCAAACCGGCGGACTAGGCACGCCTGAACATCAAAGAGTCAGCGCAGGAGACGTCCACATGGCGTCCCTTGGAATTCTATACATTGACGAAATAAAGAACCTTGATCCTGAAGAAGCAGTCACGCTCCTCACGGTTCTCGAAGAAGGACAGCTGCCCATAACTCTGCGAGGCAGATGGCACGGAGGCGACACAGCCGCAATGGCAGTTTCAACTGAGCCAGCGCCTGCGATAACCTTCCTTGTGGGAGCAGGAAACTTTGACAGCATAGGCCAGCTCCACCCGGCTTTGATGGACAGGATTTACGGTTACGGCAAGGTTGTCAGAATGAACAATGACATGTCCAACACTGTTGAAAACAGGCGCAAGTACGTGCAATTCGTGGCTCAAGAAGTGAAACGCTTCAACTTCTTACCTTTCAGCCGAGAGGCATGCTTCGAAATAGTCGAAGAGGGTAGGCGAAGAAGCGACAAGAGAGACGCGCTGTCAACAAGGTTCAGACCGCTGATCTCAATCATCAAGACCGCTGCGACTCTGGCGATGAATGAAGACTGCAAGATTGTTGAAAGGAGACACGTGCAGGAAGCGGTTGAAAACCACTGTAAAACAATTCAAAGGCAGATACTGGAGCATGACATGAGTGAAAGGGGTAAGCTCCTGGAGATTAAGCCCAAGGGAGTGAGGCTTGGACAAATACATGGATTGGCCGTGGTCAGAGACCCCTATAGTGGAGAAATGACAGGTAGTGTCCTGAACGTCAAGGCTCATATGATCAAGAGAAGTGAGCTTTCCAGAGATTACACGTTCAGAGGATATTACAAGGTCACGGGAGTTGCCAAAGGCCAGACCTTCATCTCCGATAGCATAGCCAAAGTCAGAAGCGTGATTCTGCAGAAATACGGCGTGGACATAGCCCAAGACTACCTGACGCATATAGACTTCGCACAATCCTACGCGGTGGACGGACCATCTGCAGGCGTCACAATGACTATACTCTTATGCTCACTCATCGAGGGCAAACCCGTTAGACAAGATGTAGCCGTGACGGGAGAGATAAACCTAGGCGTCGGTGATTCAGTCCAGATAACTGCCGTAGGCGGCGTTTACGAGAAAATTAAGGCTGCAGAAGCATGGGGATTCAAGAAAGTCGTGATCCCACAGAAAAATTACGAGTATTCAGTTGACGCAAATGACTACAAGATAGAGGTTGTTCCAGCGGCCACGTTAGACGATTACCTGAAAGAGTGCCTTGTTGAGAAGCCCATGATGAAAATTCCGATTCAAACTTATAAGCGCAGAAAACTCTAAGAAACTCGTGGTCTGGAAGGTTCAAATTAACACGTAGTTTTCGAAACCCTTCAGACTGGGAGAGTCGAAAGCGATCAGGGAAGTGGACAAGGCCGAGATTCGCCGATGGCGCAAAAGAGGCTTCTACAGCGAAAATGTCTTGGTCAAACTGCTGCAGAAAAAGGGTTTCCATTCAGTGCGTGTTCCTGTGAGCAATCCAAGCCTCAATCCTTTGCCTGATGTCATCGGAAGAAGAGACTTACACGTTTACGCTTTTGAAGTCAAAAATGCCGGGTACTACGCCTATTTCCCAAAGCAACAGATTGAAAAACTGTTCAGGTTTCTCAATGAGCTTATCCCTGCGGAGAAGCAGTTTAAACACGCTGTGCTTGCGGCTCACTTGGGTAAGAAGTGGGTTTTTAAGGAAATAGACTGGAAGGACTGGGAAAAGGGTAAGCTTCCCGAAAAGGCGAGAATTCTGAAGCGGGATAGAGGTAACTTCAATCTAGAAAAAGGAAGTGGATGAAGATGGGAAAAGGAAAGACGGTGGTTTCGGCCGCCTTTTTATCCAAAACCTATCAAACCAGCGACATCAAGGTTGAAGTCTTGAAAGACGTGAACCTCAAGATAGAAAAAGGCGAATTCGCAGTCATATGCGGTGCTTCCGGCTCGGGAAAAACAACGCTTCTGAACATCATAGGTGGCATCGACAAGCCCACAAGAGGAGAAATCATTGTTTTCGGCGAGGAATTGAGCCTGAAAGACGAGGATTTCTTGTCAGATTATCGATGCAACAACATCGGCTTCGTCTTCCAAGCATACAACCTTGTGTCAACTTTGACCGTGGCTGAAAATGTTGCGTTTCCAATGGAGTGGACTCGAAAACCAGCCGACAATATCAGAAAACGAGTAGAGGAGTTGATGGAGACTGTAGGCCTGGAGCACAGAGCAGACCACTTCCCATTTCAGCTGAGCGGCGGCGAACAGCAACGCGTGGCGTTTGCGCGCGCCCTAGCAAATGATCCTCCGTTGCTTCTTGTTGACGAGCCTACTGGCAACTTGGACACGAAGACAAGCTTGAAGGTCATCCAGATGCTTCAGAAGCTGAAACACGATGGAAAGACTGTGATTGTCGCGACACATGACGAGCGCATTCTTGCCTTAGCCGAGCAAAAACTGCTTTTAGAGGATGGAAGGCTAGTGAGCCTAGAATGAGTGTAACGTCGTTTCTTGTGAACGATTTGCTTCGCAGAAAGCTTCAGACAACCTTGACTGTACTCGGCTTAACATTGTGCGTCGCATCTACTGTTTTCCTCTTGCTGTTCGGAGACAGAGTAGGCGTTGGAATTTCGCTGATGGTTGAGGGCCGAATGACGGCCGGTTTCTCATCGATTTTCTCGCCTTTCATAGTATTTCTCGCGTTCTTGATTTTTATCGTCGGCGTGGTGATCATTTCTTTCATGGTTTTTGTGATGATGTCTCAAAGAGTGAAAGACATCGGGCTTATGAAGGCTGCGGGTTGCCCGAACAACTTGGTATTTGGGTATTTCATGACAGAGCTTTTGATTGTGACTTCTGCTGGCTGCTTTCTAGGCGCGATCTTCGGAATAGTGGCAGATAACGCCTCGATCAGCCTTTTTCAGAGCATGGGTTTCCAAATCTCGCAAAAGCCACCCAATTTATGGATTGTAGTCATGATTTTTGTCTTGTTCTTCATTCTTGCACTGGCCTCTGGCACCAAGCCAGTGCTTGAAGCCGCCAAAATCGAGCCTGCCAAGGCGTTTTCTCCCACACACCATCTGGGATTAGCTAAGGAGCCTGGTTTCAGGGTTGTTTCGAACTCTGGCCTGACATTTAGAATAGCCATGCGAAATCTCTCCCGCCGTGCGTCGGTAACCATCCGCATCGTTGCCTGTTTGAGCATAGTCTTCCTTCTCGTGACCGTGGCGGTTGCAGGAGGAATAATCGCTAACCAGACCACAAGAAGCTGGGTTGAAAAAGCCCTCGGCAAAGACATAGTTCTGATTGCTCACAGAGACATTTGCAGCCGATACAAACTCTTGCAGTCGAAATTTTACGAGGCGAAAGAAAGCCCACAATTCAACTATACAGAAGGAAGATACTTGGTACCCGACGAAATCCTCAACCTCACGATAACTGAGCAGCGGCAGGAATTCGGTATTTTGAGAGCGGTCGGTGCCAAGCC
>PEWI01000213.1 GCA_002779555.1 Candidatus Bathyarchaeota archaeon CG07_land_8_20_14_0_80_47_9
AGCGATCAAGGCGACAGTTGAGCATTACAAGCATGCCCTGATGGAGCCGGGCGAAGCCGTGGGCATCGTTACAGCTCAGTCAATCGGTGAGCCAGGCACACAGATGACTCTCAGGACGTTCCACTACGCTGGTGTGAGAGAGCAAAACGTCACGCTGGGCTTGCCAAGGCTAATAGAGATTGTTGACGCTAGGAGAATTCCGTCCACGCCGATTATGACCATCTACTTGACAGAGGAGCACAGGAAGAGCAGAGAAGCTGCTGTGAAGATTGCACGTACCATATTCTACACAACGGTGGAGAATCTGGCTGAAGCAATTTACGAAGACCCAGTGCATGAGGAAATAATCGTGGAGCTCAACAAGACAATGATGGATGACAGGGAAGTTGCAATGCAAGAGTTGAAGGACAAGCTGCAGATCCAGAATTGCACCATTAAGACGAGGGGCAACAGTGTGCACATAAAACCAAAGAAAGTCGAGCAGCTGAAGAAAATGCTTGACAAGGTGACAGCATTCCACGTCAAAGGTGTGGCTGGCATAAAACGCGTGCTCGTCATGGAAGAACATGGGGAATGGGTCATAAGAACTGATGGGTCAAATCTGCCCAAGGTCTTAGAGGTGCATGGCGTAGACACTTCCCGAACAACCACGAACAACGTTCACGAAATAGCCAAGACTGTGGGCATAGAAGCTGCCCGAAACGCGTTGGAGTACGAGGCCAGAGGGGTTTTAGAGGATCAAGGGCTGGACGTTGACCGCCGTCATGTTATGCTTGTCTCCGATATGATGACTTCGACGGGCGAGGTTCAGCAGATAGGTAGACATGGCATCAGCGGCAAAAAATCAAGTGTCTTGGCTAGAGCCGCGTTCGAGATAACTGTTCCGAACATTGTTGAGGCGGCTGTAAAAGGTGAAAGCGACCCGTTGGAGGGTGTCACCGAAAACGTAATAGTTGGGCAGTCCATACCAATTGGCACGGGATTAGTGGAGTTGTTCATGTCAACGTTTGAACAGGCGAAGCGTGAGAAGAAGTGATTGACGTAGACAAGGCGATTTCGACGGCTGTAAAGACCGGCAAGGTGTCTTTCGGGGCAGACTCAGCTGTGCAGAACGCTCAAGGAGGAAGAGCCAAATTAATAGTTTTGGCGTCAAACTGTCCCAAAAACATGCGTGAAGACGTCGAGTACTACTGCAAGCTCTCAAAGGTTCCATTGATAGTCTACAAGGGTTCGTCATTGGATTTGGCTGCTGTGTGCGGAAAACTTTTCACTGTTTCAGCGTTAAGTATAAGAGAGCCTGGCGACTCTGAGATTCTCAAGTTGATGGAGAGCGCTGAGCCAGAGGAATCCGACGGAGGCAACGAATGACAAGCGGAATCAAATTCACGAGCAACGAGATGCGGTATATAGCTTTGTTTGAAAGCATAACCAGCGCAAACGTGAAAGACTGCATTGTTGATGAGGAGCAGGGACGCGTGCTTTACGTTGTCTCTGAAGGTCAGGTTGGAGTGGCGATTGGAAGGGGCGGAAGGAACATTCACACTTTGGAAAGAATGACTGGTAAGAAACAGGAAATAATCGAGTACTCGGAAAATGCTGCCCAGTTCATCAAGAACGCTCTCAAGCCAGCAGCGGTCAAAGAGGTTCGCATCACAGAGAAGCCGGACGGAAAATCAATTGCGGTCGTGGCCGTCAATCCCAAGGACAAGGGCGTTGCGATAGGAAAGAACGGCAGAAACGCTGAGCGTTTGCGGTTCTTGGCTAAGAGGTATTTTCAGATAGAAAACGTGAGCATAACATAGTCCAGAGAGTGCTGGGGTATGACTGGCAGAATGGCATTAGTCTTGTCTCCTTTGATTTTCTTCCTTGCATCAATCGGGTCCCTCAAGGCTGGAGATGTGTCGTTTGCAGATCAGTTTCTAGGCAGTCCTCTCCTAATCCTCGCTGGCTTATTCGTAATTGTGATAATAGCCTTCATCTACCACAAGATAAGAAGATAGTTTTACTGTACCTTGTTTTCTGAACGTAGGAGAAGATCAACTAGCGCTTTCTGATCCACTTCCGCGCGCGTTCTCCAATCCAGATAAAGCTGTTCACTTTCGTCTTGGGTTAGGTATCCGTAGCGAATGTAGCGGTCTATGTTTATGCCCACCTTCCAGCCTGGCAGCTTGTCGCGAAGGAGTTCTTCAACTTCCTTCCGCGGTGCTTTTCCCCTTTTTGATATAATATGTGAGATGGCTATTGCGAGTCCTGCAAGGTCGTCTATTCGCCATCCTATCATTTTGGTTTCTTTCGGCGTCAGCTCTCCTCTCAACGTTATGCAGAACCTCGCACGATCCAATTGCTCCAGACTTGGTTTCTCAACTTGCTTTTCTTCTTCGAAGACTGTTTTGACCTGCAGGTCCATTCCTTTCAGATAATCGTCCAAGATTTTGAGCACTTTCGGATAGTCTGAGCCCAAGGCCTTGCGTAGTTCCCATCCTTTCACGCCGGGCTTCCTGTGTCTCTTGTAGAAGAGCATGTGGGTTGCTCTTTTGATCTTGCTGGCGTAGTAGGCCTTTCTCTTGCTCATTTCAGTTCTCCCCTCTTCCATCTTGCCCAATCTTCAACCGCGACGGCTATGGGTATGGAGATCAGCTGCTTGTTGCCGATCTTGGTTTCGGGCTTTTCGTGGGGCTTGATGAATATTTCTTCTTCCAGCGGATGAATCTCCAAGGTTGCATAGCCATACGTGATCAGAAAGCTTGTCATGAAGGCTCTGTCCACGGTTTCCTCGTAGGTTTCGGCGCCCACGAAATCCCAGTACAAGATTTTTCCTTCTGCGCTTTTCTCCTTGACTCTTTCTTTGAGTTGCAACCAGAAAGTGTCCAGTTCCTCTGAGAACGCCTTCTCTCGCAGTATCCTTTGCTGTACAAGTTCTTCTCGCGTTGCTAGGCCTCTTTCAGTCTCTGCTGAGGAGAATTCTTTCCATCTTTCTTTCAGCGGCAGCAAGCCTTCCCAGTATCGGACGGCTTCGGCCAAGCTGTGAAGCGAAATCTGTTCCAGCTCAATCGTTGGGTGCCACGATTTCAGAAACGTTTCAACGACTTGTTCCTTCGGCATCCTCGCAAGCTTCTCTTGAAGCAGGAACGGGTCTGTGTAGAGTGATGTTGAACGATGTCTGACCCATTCGCTTTGAAGTTTTATCACCGAGGCGATTTGATGTATGGTTTCGGCGTCCAAGCATAGGTCTTCTGGAATCTCCCATTCGGGAAGGTACTCTCTTGCTATGCTGATGTTTTCCTTAACGTCCACCAGAAACGGGTTAAGTGAACGGTCGCTTATGGACTTACACGTTTCTATTATGCGTTGAAGCTTCTCTCTGCCGATTCTTTCTCGTTCTCTTTTCGATTGCATTATGCAACCTCTCTGATTATCGATTTTCCTTCGACGTTTTGAACGGTGATTATGTTCACTTCTTCCTTTGCAAACGTTATTTGGCTGGGCGTGATTACGATGTACTGGGCGTTTGCGTCGTGCACTGTGGAGATTAGCATCTGCGCGATTACCTCGCGGTTTTTCGGATCCATGTGAACATCATACTCGTCAACTGCGCGGAAGGGCGAACGAACGTGCTGTTGGAGAGCCAGTAGAAAGCTCATGATTGTGGTTGTTCTTTCTCCGCCGCTCTGGGTGTATGCATCCAGCGGGACAGGTTTGCCTCCTTTGAACCCTACGAGTATCTCAAGCCCAGCAGCTTCTATGCCGTGTTCGTTGGCGAGTCTCACCTCTCCGAGAGCTTGAGCCTGAGTCAGAATCTTCTGGTATTCCAGACTCACGCGGTCTAAGAGGCTTCGGATGACCTCTCGCCATGCCTGCATTCGTGTTTTGACTTCTTCCAAGGCTTTTTCTCTGTTCTCGGCGACGAGCTGCGCCTTTTCTTTCAGTTCCAAGTAGAGTTTTGAGTAGGATTCGTACATGCGTTCGATGTCTTCTGAAACGTCTGAAAGCGCTGCAAGATGGCCTTCTGTGACTCTGATTTCGTCCAGAATCTCGCTGACGTCTCTTATGACCGCAATCCTGGGTCCTGTCTGCTCTGCCTTGTTGGCTGCTTCATTCAAGTGCGCTTTCGCATTTTTCAGCTCTTTTTCCAGCGCTTGAATGCTGGCGGAAGCGTTTTCTCGGCGATATTGCAGTAGTGCCAATCCTATGCGGCTGTCCAGAACTTGGTTGCCGGTTTTTTCAAATTCTTCTTCCAAGGCTTTGGCTTTTGATTGATTCCCGTCTATTTCGACGTTCAGTTTCGGAGCTTGCTCATTACAGCTTTGTATGGTTTCCTTCAGGTTCCTACTCTGCAGAAGCTTGAACTGCGTTGAGGAAGATTCTTCTCTAAGTTGGGCTTTTTCAAGCATGGCCGTTTCTTTCAACATTTCGTCGCAAAGAGAAGCCATCGTCTCGTTTCGGGATTTTTCCCGTTCGAGACTTAGCCGTTCTTCGAAAAGCTCTTTTCGGCTGTTCTTGAACTTTTCAAGCTCGTTCTGGTAAGTCTGCAAGTGTCCTTTTTCGGTTTTGGTTTCCTCTTCAATCTGGTCAAGAACGTCCTGTTCCTTTTTCCTGTCGGCTTCCAACTCCTTAACGGTGCCTTCTCTTCGGGCAACTTCCGCCCAAGCCAGTTCTCTCTCACAGAATCTTCTTTTGGTCTGCAGCTGCTTCTTCTCCTGGTAACGATCGTACTGCTCTCTCCAATAGTTAAGCGTCTGTTCAGCTGTTTCCAAAAGCTTGCCTATTGAGTCTTCTTGGCTCAATATGTGCGTCAGCTTTTTCTCAGCTTGAACCACGTTCTCGCGGTAAGGTTCAAGACCGACTGCCGCCTCGACCATGCGCAGTTTTTCCTGGGGCGAAAGCACGGTGAACTGTTCTACCATGTTTTGGTGCATGATGATTAGAATGTTGTTTGGGTCAACGCCCAGTCTGGACAAAAGCCTGTCAACATCATTCTTGTTTGCGGCTCGGTTTTCAAGCTCAAACCAATACTTGCCATCCTTTCTCAGGACTCTTGTGAGGAAAATCTGATCCTTGTTGTATTTCTGAACTGGCCGGTTCTTGCCTCTTTTCGTGTTATCCAAGATCAACGTGACTCTGGCTTGGTCTTTGCCCCAGCGTATCAGGTCGCTCAGCTTCTTGGAGCGTTCAGTGTAGGTTTGCCCTAGGGCTACTGAGGTGGCCAGCAAGAGTGATGATTTTCCCGAGCCGTTGGGTCCGCAGATGACGTTTACGCCTGATTTAAAAGGTACCCTGGCATACTCGTACGACATGAAATTCTCGAGGATGACTTCCTGAATTAGCATTGGTGGATTTGCCTCTAAGGTGGTAGTAGATAGTGGTGAAAAGTCTCTTATTAAAGCAATTAGGCAAAGTTTCTTTCAAAGCTGATGATAGCGATGTTGAAGTTTTACATGTAGATTGACAGAGTTAAGCATTTAAGCCGAAGTCTCATATGAAAGGTGAAACTGACTAACGGATAGGGTGGTCAAATGCATGGTTGTTGCAGGTAAAATCTTCAAACTTTCAGAGCCGCTTTCCACTCCTGACATTGCCTCGAAACTTGAAGGATACCGTGCTGAGGAGGATTATGAAGAGGGCGACTACAAGTTCACGCTTGTAACGGAAGTCGTGGGGCTTCTGTCAAGGGGAAGCATGGTTAAAGGTGTCTACTCGCATGATTATGTGACTCAGGTTTTTCACCGAGGCAAGGTCATTCCAACGCCTCGAACGGTTGAAGCGGTCTTCAGTTTCGCTCAGCACGGAGAAACCACGCTTCTGACCATTGTTGAGAAGAAACGTTTAGCCAACTTCATAGCAAACAAGCTGAGCGAAGTGCTTTTTGAGAAAATGGGCATCATAGTAGAAGCCAGAATCTCTCCTGAGACGCTCAAGGAGTTTCATCTCAAGAATCGTGAGGACACGAAGATAGCCTTCTTTGACAATGTTGACATACCGAACGTGAACAAGCTTTCTCTCTACGGGCCTGACCTGATAAACACGTCGCTTTTCGAGGACTACGGAAAGCACGGAGACCTGTGGTATGTGGTTGCAAGGTCCAAGGGGTACGGCTACGTGGTGGGCATAACCAGAGACGCATCAGTGACGATATTCAACATGGCAGAAAAGGAGAAGTATCTTGAATACGTGACGAAGGAAGTCTACCCCCTAACATCGTAAGGCTCGAAGGTCGAACGGTTCAGCTAAAGACTGTTCCGTACAAGGAAGATGAATATGGCCGGTTCCGCCAGCGGATTGTGGAACATCGCTTTAAGCGGCTATCCTCGATCAGGAAAAACCACGCTTGCCAAACGACTCATTGCCGAAAACCCGTTTTTCGCAAGAGTGGGCGTTGACGAATTGAGAGAAATGCTTTTCTGCGAGGTTTTTCCGTGCCGCGACGAGTTCCTAGTGTATTCCATAATATGTGAAATGCGAGACGCCCTGTTGAAAAGAGATTACGGCGTAGTAATAGACTCAACAGCGCCTGACAACGTGACACGCGACTTCCTGCTGACAACAAAAGCCAAGCCTGTAAACAGGTTGCTCGTAGTGTTCAATGTCGAAAAAGAAATCCTAGCCAAGAGGAGCATCGAAAAGTTCGGGGACGCCAGTTGCGTTTCTGCCTATGACAAACGGTGGGAGACACCGAGAAGCGACATCCCAATATTCAAATTCAAAGACAACAACATGAAGGAATTCAACGATAACTACGCTCGTCTACAGGAGCTATTGGAAAGCGAAATCCACCCGTTCAAACCCGAGTTCCATGGTCCGCATCTGCCTCTCGACGAGATCAGAAGAACTCTTGAGAGCTTCTTGACCAAACACCCTAGAGGCACCAAGAAGACCAGAAGGCAGTCCGAAAATCATGTTGAGTGAACCTTGTCTGCACCGATGCCGCGAGTTCTCAAAGGCGACTTTGCTCAATATTCTATTCCCTTTCTAGCTGGAAAACCCTTCTTGTAAGGGTGCTTGACCTCTCTCATCTCGGTGACGAGGTCAGCTGCCTCAACTATCTCCGCCGGCGCATCCCGCCCAGTCAAAACAAACTCAACATGCTTCGGCTTCTCCTTTATCAGCTGCAAAACCTTTTTGAGGCTGATCAACTTCAAGCTCAGAGCTACATTAACCTCGTCTAAAATGACGACGTCGTATCTTCCTCCTTTGACTGTTTCCTCCGCCAATGCCAGAGCTTCATTCGCAAGCGCAACATCCTCTTTTCCCGCCGGTTTTTCCACTACGAATTTTCCTCTGCCGAAAGCTTTCAGCGTCAGGTTCGGCAGCTTGTCTACCACGTAGAGTTCGCCGTAGTCAAAACCCCCCTTGATGAACTGGATCATGAAGACTCTCATTCCTCTGCCTACAGCTCTTAAGGCTAGTCCAAATGCTGCAGAGGTCTTGCCTTTCCCGTTCCCAGTGTAGACCTGAACAAGTCCCCTTTCAAGCTTCGGCATCTTTCAGTGCCTTCTTGAGAAGTTTCTCAGCTGCAGTGGCAGGGTCAATCTCTCTTTCCACGATTTTCCCAACGAGTTGTTCAAACTTCCCTTCCTTTCTCAAATCCTCTAAAACCGAGCTGACCACTTTTTCCTTTATGGCTTCAATGAGTTCAGCTTCAGCTTTTTCTCGGCTTCTCTTGTGTTTCAGCCCTTTCTCCAGGAGCAGTCTGTGCTCTTCTATTTTTTCGATGAGCTGTGGCACGCCTTCCCCCGTGAGTGCGGCGGTTTTCAGAACAGGCGGTTTCCACGCGGTTTCTTTGTTGTTCAATTGAAGTATGGCTTGGATGTCCATCGCGGTCTTGCTTGCGTTTTCGCGGTCAGCCTTATTCACCACGAAAATGTCGGCTATCTCCATTATCCCTGCCTTTATCGCCTGTATCTCGTCTCCCAAGCCTGGAGCGTGGATGACAACTACCGTTTGGGCCACTTTGATTATCTCCACCTCGGACTGGCCCGCGCCCACCGTTTCAACGATGACTATGTCTTTCCCTGCAGCGTCCAAAACTTTCACGGCATCTTTGGTTGCTCTGGCTATGCCTCCTGGATAGTTGCGGCTTGCCATGCTGCGTATGAAAACGCCGGGGTCCGTGCTCAGTTCTTGCATGCGGATTCTGTCGCCTAGGAACGCGCCGCCAGTGAAAGGACTTGTTGGATCGACTGCCACGACGCCGACGGTCTTGCCGTTTCTTCTGTATTCTCGCACGATTTTCTCGATGAGTGTGCTTTTTCCAGCGCCTCCTGCTCCTGTGAACCCAATTATGTGAGCCTTTCCTGTGTGAGGATAGATTGAAGAGACGAGTTTTTTGGCTTCAGGCGCGTTGTTCTCAATGATTGTTATGGCCCTCGCTATGCTTCGGACGTCTCCAGAAAGTACGCCTTGCGTTAGCTCTTCGACTTTCGTCAATTCCTTTGCACATCAATTGGTTCAGGTTCTTTTCGGCACGTTTTCGCAAACGTATTTTATTATCAGTTCTGTCGTTGTTCCAGGCCCGAAGACTTCTTTTATCCCAAGCTTCTTCATTTCTGCCACGTCTTCTTCTGGGATTATGCCTCCTGCGAAGACTGTTACGTCTGTCAAGCCTTTCTTCTTCAGAAGATTCATTATCCTTGGGAAGAGCGTCTTGTGTGCTCCTGAGAGAATGCTCAAGC
Organism: Candidatus Bathyarchaeota archaeon CG07_land_8_20_14_0_80_47_9; assembly: GCA_002779555.1. Lineage (GTDB taxonomy): Archaea > Thermoproteota > Bathyarchaeia > Bathyarchaeales > Bathycorpusculaceae > 20-14-0-80-47-9. Next base: position 8,670 of record PEWI01000213.1, read on the forward strand.
CTATCACGTCCACATCTTCTTGGAGAGCTGTTTCCGCTATTAGTTCAGGCGTCTGTCTTAGGCCTGTGTAGATGACTTCCATTCCCGCGTCTCTCAGAGCTCTAGCAACCACTTTGGCTCCTCGGTCGTGGCTGTCAAGACCTGGCTTGGCTATTAAAACTCGGATTTTTCTTTCAGTCTGCATTCATTTTTCCCTCTTTCTAGATTACTATCAATTCCTTATATTCGCCGTAAACCGTTCGCAGCACCTCTGTGATTTCGCCTAGAGACGCATACGCTTTAACGGCCTCGATTATGGTCGGCATGAGGTTCTCATCCTTCTCAGCTGAATCGTGAAGTTTGTCGAGAACTTCCTTCACCTTTCTGTTGTCACGCTCTCTTTTTAGTTTTTGCAGGCTCGCAACTTGGGCTGTCTCGACCTTCGGTTCTATTCTCAGAATCTCTATTGGGCACTTGTCCCCTTCGATTGTGTAGTCGTTCACGCCGACTACGACTCTTTTCTTCTCGTCTATTTCTCGTTGGTACTTGTAGGCGCTGTCTGCAATTTCTTTTTGGAAGAATCCCTTCTCTATAGCGGGTATGGCTCCGCCCATGTCGTCTATCTTATGGATGTATTCCCAAGCCTTTTCTTCCATCTCGTTTGTCAAGGCTTCAACGTAGTAGGAGCCTGCCAACGGGTCCACCGTGCTTGTCACACCGCTTTCATGGGCTACTATCTGCTGCGTTCTGAGAGCCACCCTCACAGCCCCTTCAGTTGGCAAGCACAGGGCTTCGTCGAACGAGTTCGTGTGCAAAGACTGGGTTCCGCCTAAGACGGCTGACAGAGCTTGCATCGTCGTGCGCACGATGTTGTTCAATGGTTGCTGGGGCGTCAGCGTGCAGCCCGAGGTTTGAACGTGCATGCGCATCCACATAGACCTCGGACTTTTCGCCTTGAAACGTTCCTTCATCAGCTTCGCCCAGAGTCTGCGAGCGGCTCTGAACTTGGCTATTTCCTCTATGAAGTCATTGTGAGAGGCGAAGAAGAATGACAAGCGATAAGCAAAGTCGTCCACTTTCAATCCCCTCTCAAGAGTTGACTCCACATAGCTTATTCCGTCGTATATCGTAAAGGCTAGCTCCTGCAAGGCGGTTGCTCCTGCTTCTCTAATGTGATATCCACTTATGCTCACTGGGTTCCATCTTGGCAGGTGCCTAGTGCAGTATTCGATGATGTCCGTGGTCAGCTTTACCGAAGGCTTCGGCGGAAACATGCACAGCTTCTGAGCAAAAAACTCTTTCAGATTGTCGTTTTGCGTGGTTCCACCGAGCTTCTCTCTGGGCACGCCTTGCTTGTCGCCCACGGCAACGTACATGGCCAACAGCATCGGCGCAGGCCCGTTTATGGTCATGGAGGTCGTGACCTTGTCAAGCGGTATCCCGTCAAGCAAGGTTTCCATGTCTTTGAGCGACGCAATAGCAACTCCGCATATGCCCACTTCTCCCTGAGCCATTGGATGGTCCGAGTCGTAGCCCATGATTGTCGGATAGTCGAAGGCTATGCTCAGGCCGGTTTCGCCTTCTTTCAGCAAGTACTTGAAACGTCGGTTAGTGTCAGCCGCTGTGCCGAATCCTGAGAACATTCGCATTGTCCATAAGCGGCCTCGGTACATGGTCGCGTGGACGCCGCGCGTGAACGGATACTCGCCTGGGAAGCCCAAGTCTCGTATGTAGTCCATATTCTCCATGTCTTCGGGCGTATAGACTCGTTTTATCTGCATGCCAGAATGGTTGTGGAATTCGCTTTTCCTTTCTCGGGACTGCTTCAGCCAGTTCGGCAACGTCGTCTGTTCCCAGCGCGCTCGCTCACGTTTCACCTCTTTGATTTCCTTCTCATCAAACATTGTCATGTCAAACCCTCATTGTTCAAGCCATGAACTTTGAGACTTACATATCGGTATCAAGACTAGAGAGATATTTTCTTATCGGTCTAAACCGTTTGTCTTCAACAAAGCAAAGAAGGAAAGACTTCAAGAGATGAAAAAGATCGGCGTGGAAGAGTGGATTAAGAAGCAGTGGGAATAAGCCAGTTCCAACCTTGAGAACGCTACTTCCTATATTCCAACAGGCTGGCGGCTGCGGAGAATCCCCATCCGTAGCCAACCATCAAGACCACATCACCGTCTGAGAACCTGCTCCGGGACGTTATTCTTTCAAGTATGAACGGTAAGCTTGCGCCTGCAAGGTTGCCACATTCTCGTAGTACTTCATGTGATTCTTTGAGCTTTTCGCCCTCAATTTCGTGGTGCTCAGCCAACGCATTGAGTATCTTTTCGCTGCCTGTGTGGACTGCCCACTTCCTCGCTGTCTTCATTATGTTTTCAGCGTTCCTTCCAAGCAGCTTCTTCAGCGCCAAATCCGTGTAAGACACTCCGAGTTTCGGGATTTCCTTGTCCAAATGGGAGTGGAAGCCAAACCTGAATGGCTCGTTCAAGGTTGACAGCCGAGAATATCCAGCCAGATAGTCTTTCTTTCCGACGTTTGTGACTTCAGCCGTTTCCTTGACTGTTAGGCTCCGGTCTTCTCCAGTCACGATTGCGGCGGCTGCTCCGTCTCCGAAGAGGAAGAACTGCATGGTTGCCACCCACTTTCTCAACTCCAGCTCGCGTTTTGCCCTGTCGCTTATCGAACCGATCTGGCTGATTTCCATGACGTCCTTCAAGCCTCGCACCTGATTCTGGAACCAGTATGAGCTAACCCCAGAGATGCACAGCAAAACGTTGTCTTTGGGGTGTCCGGCAAGATGATCTTTGGCGAGTTCCAGAGTCTTCATGAATGCGGTGCTGGCTGTTCCTTGAGCATTAACGTGCTTCACATAAGGGTCTAAACCGAGTTTCGGAACCAGAAGCTGGCTGAGGCCTGGGCTGAGGAAGGGATTAACGTCATACGCTGCAACGAAATAGCCTACATCTTTGATCGACATATGGGCTTTCTGAAGGGCTTTTTCGCAGGCTTCCGTGCAGAGGTCAACAAGTCCATCCTCACTCATAACGGTCTCCGTCTTTGAGTCTCGATCTGACTGGTCTACAAGGTAGCGCTTTGACACTCCAAGGTTGACTATGTTCTGTTTGACGCCTTCTGGA
>PEWI01000228.1 GCA_002779555.1 Candidatus Bathyarchaeota archaeon CG07_land_8_20_14_0_80_47_9
GTGGATGAAATCGCGTGTTTGTTTTTCGTCTTCGAAGATGTGGGGTGGTTTGTTGTTTAGTATGCGGCTTGTGAAGATGGCGGTGCATTCTGTGTGGAGATTTGATAGGGCTTGTCTTGAACCGTAAACGTTGAAGTATCTAAGGGCAACGGTTGGGGTACCGCATGTTTCTCCTGTTATGAGATGAGAGAAATAGTCGACGTTATTCCAGTTTGGGAGGAAGAAGTTCCGTTTTATTTCGATGTTTAGTGTTCCGGGGGCAGTCTTTTTGAGAAGCTTATTATTGTGAGGCCCACGACTTTTCCGTGTCTATACCTGACTACTATGTCGTTTTCAGTTAGTTTGGATTCGTCGGCTTCTCTTGGTTCGCCGAAGCTTATGTAGAGTACGTCTCTTTGTTTATCGTATGCTACGTCGAGTTTGTCTACGTTTTCTACTGTTGCCTCCATAGGATTTCCCGCCTAAGTATTCTATCCGTCGGATGTTATAAATGCTGTTCTAACTTCGCCATTCTCATCGTATGGGACAACTAGGTGTTTGGGGCCGTAATGGGTGGTGCCGATGTTTCGGATGGCTATATGCTCTCCGTGAAGCCCTCGGACAATGTATTTTGGCGTGTTGATGGTCTTTACATTCTCGTCCTCTAGGCTTGGTATCCTTTTTAATTCAGGATGCCTGAGCAATATGTGATCTAGACCATCCTTCGTTAAGGAAACATTGTTATGAAAGACCGATTTGCATATACGCAAGATTTGAAAGAATCCCCCAAATAAGCTAGAACTGATGGTATATTTGCCTTTTTGATGTATCGCTTGTGGATGTTTTTTGGCTTATGTGCATTATGCATAGGATGAGGGTTGTTATTGATATTGTGATGGTGTAGGTCATTAGCCTAGGCTTAATTTTCACCTGCCCCTCCCCCCTAGGTTTTTTGTGGCGAATCTTTGGGGATGTTACGGGTGCTACTTTAGTAGGTGCCATGGTATTCTTGGTTTTGTCATGTGTTTCATGACGGTTGAGTCTGGCATGCGCTCTGTCCTATCTTTCTTTTAGGAGCTTAAGGAAGTCTTCCCTACTTAACCCGGCTTCCTTTATTATTGCTCTGATTAGTACGGGTTTAACGTCTTTTCCAGGATGAACCGGTATCACTGTTCTGATCTTTCTGTCATTCATCATGATGACACGTAAACTTTTTTGACGAATGATTTTAAAACCTGCTCTTTGAAGGATTTTGATTAGTTTATGGGGGGTTCAAAGGCGAGATCTTAGGCAAGCGCCTTCACTTTCTGTATCCCAACTACTCTCTGTTGCAAAAGGTCCTTCTTTTCCTCTTCCGTCAGGGTCTCTAGGTAGAGTTCGATGGCTTCTTTCGCGTTATCCAAGAGTTCTCCCAGGGTATCTCCCTGAGTGTGACAGCCAGGTAATGCGGGTACAAAAGCTACGTATCTGCCAGTCTCATCCTCGGTGATGACTACGTCAAACTCGTACATTTCACTCCTCTACGATGAAAACTCTGTAAGGGCTAATATAAGACTTTTGAGTGCTCCGTCAAAAATTCAGCGCGCTTATAGTGCGATTTAAGTTTTTTCAAGGCGTTTTCAAAGAGGTCTACTGCACCCACCCGTGAGTTTTAGCCCAGTTAGCTAGTTCGTTTAGGCCGTTCTGGAGACTGATGGTTGGTTTGAAGTTTAGTAGTTTTTGTGCTTTTTGTGTGTCTGCGTAGCAGTGGCGTATGTCTCCTTTGCGATATTTTTGGCTTCAGCTTTTTGATACTGTCTTGAAGGTTCTGGAAACCCCGTGTCCTGCTAACTCGTAAGTTGAGGTGTTGCTCTTTAAGAGTGATGCTTTTTAATAGGTCTTGATGAATTTTGTCAGTTTTTGTTCTTCTTTCACTATATCGAACGCCTTCAAACCGAGTTTTTTGCTTGTCTTAACGAGGTTTTCATCGCCGCTTAGTAAGGCGTCGCTTTGGCTATAGGTGCAGGTGATTATTTGTAGTGCGTCAGCTTCGTAAATGTGGTGGTCTAGTATGAGGCCCCATGCTTCAATTAGAATGGATGCAAAGATTGGGATTATCTCAAGAACTCTTAGGCGCATGAGCTTGAATAGTTCGTTGGAAAACATATTTTTGGCTTCTCTGAATTCGTCTTCGCTTAACCATCGTCTTCTGCGGCGTTCGTCAAGGACGCCGAAAGCTTCACCGATGTTCCACAGGGAGAAAGTAACGACGAGTTCTCCTCTTTCGGCTCGTTCGAAAACGAGGTCTGTTATTGGAGTGCCGAGTTCGGTTACATACCGCTTGACTATGGTGCTACTGTCGAGATAGAGCCTCAGCAACTCTTTTCTGCCTCATTTCTCTCACCATTTTCTCTGAGGCTGGACCCTTAAGCATAGGCCTTTTCTCCTTTACTTCCCTTGATGATATTGTGCCCTCGGTTTTGATCCCCAGCCTCTCGAATTCGGATTTTACTTTGTCCTGGACGAGCGTGGAACGCAGAAGAGCCTCAACCTCACTGCTTAGCTTCCTGAGGCTTCCGTACTTCCTGAATACTTCTTCCCGAAACTTTGCCCAAACTTCTTCATTGATGTAGAGGCTTACCTTAGCCAAGAGGTGCACTACAAAGAAGTTTACTGGTAAACCAGTATTTAACTTTTCTTGAAGCTTGTTGAACTGCGCGCGCTGTCGATAATATTGATAGGGTTCTTGTCATGCATAGCACGCGAATTTCTTCACTCGCAGACAGTTCAGGGTTCGTTGGAATCTTCTTCAAACCGTCAAGGATTTCCCGCTTAATGGCGATGGTTTTTCAAGGTTCTCTGGCTTTCGGTGCGCGTGTGCGCACATATGCCCTACCCTCGGTTCAATATATGATCCAAATATGATCCAAATAGGCGCACGGGCTGAAGCTGACTTCACTAGTAACCAGCATTTTTCCATGTTCTCTTGCTTTCGTTCTTGATTGTTTACTGTCCGAGTCTTGTGG
>PEWI01000179.1 GCA_002779555.1 Candidatus Bathyarchaeota archaeon CG07_land_8_20_14_0_80_47_9
TGAACAAACCAGCGCGTCCATCGCACCAATACCTGAATTGAGTGTTCGTCAGAGGATTGTAAGTCTATCAGCACAAACGCGGGCGAATGTGTGCATCAAGTGAGATATGAGTATTTCCATTTTCTTTTTGATCTTAAGGCCGTCGATCCTACGTACAGCAAAACTGTTCCGATTGGTTTATTTCAAATCATGGGCGCCTTTGTCAATGGATGCGTCAGCCATTTCAGGACCTCTTGACGGAGGCAGGTTCATGAAGGCAAGGTTAAAGGCATGAAGGAAGTGGGTGTTTTTGAACCCTTCCTTTGCAAGATTGCCACAATCCCATCCCTTTCAAAACCTCTAAACGGTCCTCTCACAGAGGCTTTTCACTTCTCTTTTTGCGAGGCTTATGCAGTATGAAAGTGTGGCCTCGAACATCGATTAGGGTGGATTCTGTTTGTTGAGCTGTTTTTAACGCGGTTTCTTTGGCGCTCTCATCCTTAAGCGCGCTTTTCAATATTCGGACTTTCACTATTTTCCTTTTCTCCAACTGCCTAGAAATCTCATTCATCGTCTGCAGCGACGCCCCCTCCTTACCAACCCATATTATTGGCTTCTCTAAGCTTAGCTCACGTTTCATTCGATTTTTCGCCTTGGACGATATCATGTTTCCTTCAGTTCCTTCATTCACTTTTTTCGCCAAATCTCAATCCACTCGATAAATGTAAGAGAAATATACCTTTAAGCTTTAACCATCTCCTTTCCGATCACAACTCTCGACGCGCGCGCTATAGTCTTTGTCATCGTAGAGCTTATCTAAGCCGCACCAGTGTCCAAACTTGTGGGTCATTATGTTTTGGGCGTCCATTTTTCGAGCTTCGCCAGAAAGACTCCACTTAAAGAGGGTGCTCAGCCCTGTGTCTGTTTCAAGGATTTGCGAACCACTATACCAAATGTACGTGACCGCTATAACAGCGCGCGCATATCTATGCCTTAAACAATGCCCCATCGAATATTTCAAGCCGTTAGGCCGAACTCCCATTCAGGAAAAACTTCCAATCACGCGAGGAAAAAGAATACTGGATTGAATAAACTCAAGTGTTCTTCATAAGATTGCGTGGGTATCCACTGACATGTTTCACCTTTCCTGCGCGCTCATCACTTTAGCCAAATATTAATCTGCGTAGTTTAAGATTAGTATTAAAAATGTGTAGACTAAAATTTAGAGGAAAAGCCGTGACAAAGAAGTTGTTTTGGGAGAATCAATATCAAGTTGAGTTCGATGCAACCATAACTAAGATTATTGGAAACAGTGTTGTTCTAGATGCTACAGGTTTTTATCCGCAAGGCGGAGGTCAGGTTGGGGACACAGGATACCTTAATGGAATCAGGGTGGTTGACACACAACCGGGCGAAGAAACAGACATCGCTCACATTCTTGAAATAAAGCCGTTTTTCAGTGTTGGGGCCTTAGTTCATGGGAAAATAAATTGGGAAAGAAGGTATAAGATAATGAGGCTGCACTCTGCGGCTCACATAGTCTATTTTCTCATGCAAGAGGTTTTTGGAGAAGATTGCAAACCAGCCTCTTCAGGTCTTTTGGACGAAGAGAAAGAGAGGTCAGATTATCTCTTCGAAGAGAAGTTAGACGAGGAAAAACTCAAGTTGGTTGAAGAGATTACCAATCAAATCATTAAAAAAGGCTATGAGATCAAAACATGGAGTGAGAACGGCAAAAGATATTGGAAAATGGAGCTCTTTCCCGCAATGAAATGTGGAGGGACCCATGTTAAAGATTCGAGTGAAATCGGGGAGATTAAAGTAAAAAGAGGAAAGAAACCCGGAAAGGGAAAGGAAAGAATAGAAATTAGCCTATTACCATAAGTTTGAGCGTGACCGCATCTTCCTGACGTTTTGTATGCGCTGTCCGAAAGAATGTCGAAAAAACTGGGGGACTAACACCTCGAAAGGTTTCGGCCCGTCGGGACCCTTGCCCAAATGGGTTCAAGTCGAACGCCTGAAAGTCACAGCAACAGACGATTAGCGCGCGCTATTTCATCATATCGAGCCAAAGTAGTCATGATTTAAGAAACTGTTCTTTCAGATATGGACAGTTCTTGTCTTCTATACGATCATAATATCCTATCTCCCAACCTTCTGGACTCAATAGGCCGTATTCTGTGCAACCAAGCATCCAAGACATAACGTGCGCTATTTCGACTCTTTCATTTGAGTCAAAGTAGCGTTTCTTGATCATTTGTAAGGCCAGTTTGCTCATTTTGCTGAGAAAGTCACAGAATTGGGTGAATTTCTTAGGTCCAAACTCAGCCATTCTATCCTCAGGAGACCACGCAACATATTTCTCTAAAGGATGGTCGCGGCTTGGATCAACCGCATACTTGCCTTCAGAGAGCAAGGTTCCAAGCTTGTAAGCAATCTTGCTCTTTATGACTTGCCCGTCTTTTGGCTCTAGTAAAACACGGAAACTGAAAACAACCTCATCGCTCACGCGGTCTCTTATCAAGAAGTGCTGGTCTCTTACACCCTCGATGTCTTTTACAAAACCATAAAGCTCGACAAGAAAGTCCCTGATTTTATCGGGCTTGCATTTGAAAACTGCCACACACCAGTCACTGCGGATCACAGAGCTCACCAGAGTCTAGTGCTTTATAAGACCCGGTCTAGTTATAAAGCAAAACGCTAACGTGTTGAACTCTTCTAAACCAAAGAAACCAGGCTTATCACAAGAGCAACGACGCGAAAGGCTAGATTATACTAAGCACTTGGTTTTATTTCTCCTTTGAAAACTCGGTAGCACCTTTCTGAGCAGAAGCCTTGAAAATCATTGTCTGGCATGAACAG
>PEWI01000112.1 GCA_002779555.1 Candidatus Bathyarchaeota archaeon CG07_land_8_20_14_0_80_47_9
TTGGACGGACAGACTTGATGAAGCAGTCAGGTTGGTTATGGAAGCTAAGCAGAAGGGTGTTCCTCGTAGTATTGGCTTGTTGGGTAACGCGGCTGAGGTGTATCCTGAACTGTTGAAGAGGGGCATTATTCCTGATGTGGTTACGGATCAGACGAGTGCGCACGACCCTTTGAACGGTTATTATCCTGCTGGGTTCAGCAAGGACGAAGCGGACGAGCTTAGAAGGCGTGACCCGAAGAAATACGTGAAGCTTGCGATGGAGAGCATGCGCAAACAGGTTGAGGCGATGGTTGGGTTCATGCGGAAAGGTTCTATAGTATTTGATTATGGAAATAACCTTCGACAGCAGGCACTTGATGCAGGCTACAAGGATGCGTTTGCCTATCCCGGGTTTGTGCAGGCTTATGTGAGGCCTTTGTTCTGCGAGGGGAAAGGCCCGTTCCGCTGGGCTAGTCTGGTAGGCAGCAAAGAGGACATTTACAAGCTGGACGGCGTGGTTCTGAAGGAGTTCAGTTATGATGCTGGATTGTGCAGGTGGATACGGAAAGCGAAGGAACAAGTCAAGTTTCAAGGCTTGCCCTCGCGGGTTTGCTGGCTGGGTTATGGTGAACGTGCAAGGTTTGGCAAGATTATCAATGACATGGTTGGCAGTGGCGAGCTTAGTGGGCCTGTGTGGATTGGGAGGGATCATTTGGACGGTGGAAGTGTGGCTTCGCCAAATCGGGAAACAGAGGGCATGAAGGACGGCAGTGATGCAGTGGCGGATTGGCCGATACTGAACGCGTTGATTAACGCGGTCGGCGGAGCAACGTGGGTGAGTGTGCACCACGGAGGTGGAGTGGGCATAGGCTACAGCATACATGCGGGCATGTGCTTAGTGGCGGACGGAACCAAAGAAGCAGAAAAACGAATAGTAACAGTGTTAACGACGGACCCGGGAACAGCAGTAGTAAGACATGCAGACGCAGGCTATGAGAAAGCAGAGAAGATGGCAAAACAAAAAAACATCAAAATGCCTATGCTTCTAAAATGAAAGGTTCTTCTGTTTCTTACTTCACCTAGAAGCGCGCGCTGCTACTTAACTTAATTCTCCAAAAGGTGTCTTCCGTAAGGTTAGAAGAGGTCTGAAACAGTATATTGACAGGTTTGTTTCAGCCTCGGACGAAAGAGAATTCCTGCTTGAGAATCTATCGTGTTTGAATCGACGGGCAATAACTAGGCAAGCAGGATGCTTCTTTAATGAATATGGCATCGATTGGGAAAAAGACGCCTTTGTAAAAATAAAAAGAATAAGAAATAGTTTGATCCATACGGGAAGATTCCCGAAGAATCTTGCTGGTGAAGAGATAGAGAAAGAAAGAGAATTGAGAGCTCTCCTGCAACGTACTTTCCTAGCCCTACTTGGTTGTGAGTTTACTTACAGCACGGATCAAAGGGATTTATGCACATCGCGTTGAAAGGAAGCAAAGTAAATGGAAAATGAGAATGATATTGGATATGAATGGATAGGCAGCGGTACAATAAGACATAATGGAAAAGAACCAGCTCATATTGATACGATTACGGTTCGGATTTCTCCCGACGAGATTCTTCTCAGAGTAGACAAGACTCCGGCGACCCCATTCTTGATAGACGCAGCATTTCGCCCTTTACATGGATTAGAGATACAAGTGAAAGTCGATGGTTTTCTTTATGTTGTAAAAGGGGCAATAATAAATAAGGCCACATTGAGCGCAAAAAAAGACGACATCGTGTATTTGAAAGACATCAAAATTCTTGCCGTGCAGATTGATAAGATTCTCTCCAATGCGTCCACGACCAGAGCCTAAAGGTTCTTGTGTTGCCTCAGGTTCACGATTGACTCTTAAGTCACTTTGCTTTTGCGATGTCCTTTGTTCGTTTCTACCAACTTCCATAAGAAACAACGTTAAGAAACCAAACATACATTAGACACATTAGAAGAAAAAAAGATTGATACCAAGTCACACTGGAGGATCTTCCTATGGAACACGTGGCTGCCTGTGGTATTTGTTGCGACGTCTGCGGTCTAAACGAGAAGTTGGGTTGCGTTTGCAGTTCTGGAACTGAGGATATAGCTAAGGAAAAAGTCAACACTGAATGGGGCGGGAAAGGCGTGCTGTGCCTAGTTTTGGATTGTGCTGTACGCCGTGGTATTGCCCATTGCATGCGCGACTGCAACGAGTTCCCATGCCAAAAATATTACGAATGGCAATTCCCCTACGGCAAAGACTACCTAGAAATGCACAAACAAAGAAACAAACAAGAAAAACCAAACAGACCCTAACACTAACCAAAAATTCAATCTATATATAGAGGAGGGGCTAGCCCTCTCAGAGCAAGCCTCCTTTCGACCAAATACAAAACCTATCCCAGCAAAAACCATAACCACAAGCTCTAACCGCCCTTAGCTTTTCGAGTGTCTGCACCGCACCAGTGGCACTCATTAATGTATAGAGAAATGGGCTTACCGCATTTCGGGCATCTCCACTTCTTATCCTCTTCCTCAAGCCACTCCTCAACCTTGCCAGCCTTGATCTTCGCCAGATTCGCCACCAAATCCTCGCCTCGCTTCAAAGAGTGGTCTGCAATCGAACGAAACCTCTTACAGTCAGGATACACATTACACTCGTAACAGAACCTGACGCCCTTGGCTTCTTGGCACTTGATTATCTTGCAGTTCTTCCCCCACCTAGCATTGTCCCAACCGTCAACAAGCACCGTCTGACAACCCTCACACCGAATATCCTCAGGCTTACACTTGCTCCGCCTAGCCACTGCCCGCCTGAGCTTCTCCGAATCCTTTCCAGCTCTATAGATCAAACAGAAGCCACAGTAAAGCCCGCATCTGCCCACAAGATTCTTGTTAACCAAAGTGCCAACACTCCCTCTTCTCATTATTCTCTAGGCTCTCAGGGCTTCAAACAGGAATCTGCCCACATTACTTTTTCG